>JAZNEH010000179.1:0-2242 GCA_045588515.1 Eubacteriales bacterium | reverse complement strand
GATAGATCCGTTTTGTTATCCTTAAAACCTAAATGGAAAATCGGTTTGGAAACCAGCATTTCTTTCTCGGTATATAATGCACCGGATTCCGCCGGTTCATCGATGGGCTGGCGAAGATCCGTTGCATCATCGCCCCTCTTAAAATACCGATCAACAGCATCCATAACCGCCTCACGGCTCACATCCCCTGCTACGGCCAAGACCATATTGGCCGGATGATAAAAGGTGCGATAGCAGTCCATCAAAATTTCAGGTGTTAAGGAATAAATATCCTCCACGGTGCCGGCAATATCACGCCGAATCGGATGGTTTTGATATAAACCCTGCACCATCGTGAAATATCCTTGCCAGCCCGGTTCATCTTCATACATCTTGATTTCTTGGGCAATGATCCCTTTTTCTTTTTCCACATTTTGCTCCGTAAGATACGGATTGGAAACGAAAGAAAGTAAAACATCCAGATTTTCTTCAAATTGCTGACTGCAAACGAAATAATAGGCTGTTTTATCGTTAGAAGTATAAGCATTTGCCTTGGCACCGGTTTTGGCATAATACTCAAAAGCGCCGCCGTTTTTTCCTTCGAAAAGTTTATGCTCCAAAAAATGAGCCGTTCCGTTCGGAACCGTTACCGAACGACCATCTCGGGTTTTAAAAGTATAATTGATCGAGCCGAATTTTGCAGAAATCATAGCCGCTTTTTTGGCTTTTTCCTGCATCTTCATAAAGTAAACTGTCAACCCGCTGGGATGAACAATTTTTTCGTATTCCGCTTTGCAAACGTTGCTATGAAAGGTTTGGGACGTTTTCATTCTTCCTGGTGCACTCCCTTCAGTAAATAAACCGTATCCAAAGAAATTCCTTTTGCAACGGCAACAATTTCCTCCCGGGTTACAGCAGAAATCTCCGCCATATCCTGTTCCGGCGTTTTCAGTTCTCCCCGCAAAGTACCATAGAGTAAAATGGATGCTAAAAGGCTTTGGCTATCATAAGCGCCACGGATGCTATCTAAAAGATAGTTTCTGGCGTTTTCAAATTCTTCGTTGGTAAACTCTCCATCCACAATCGCCTTCAGTTGGGCGTTCACTTCATCCCGAGCCTCTTCAAAACGATCTGCTTCCACCCCGCTGATAACAAACATCACGTTTTTCAAACGGTCAATGGCAGAAGAGCAATAATAGCATAAGGACAGTTTCTCCCGCACGTTCATAAACAATTTGGAAGAAGCACTTCCACCATATAAAACGTTAAACAGCCGGCAAGCGGCGCCGTTTTTTAACGCAACTTCCCCCAAGCGGAAGCCAAGATTCATTTTGCTTTGATTCAGATCCATCGGTTCCACAATTTCACGGGGTTCATCACATTCAAAAACCACATCCGTTTTAGGAATTGAAACATCCCGAGGGGTGAAACGACCTGCCAATTCGGTTAAGAAAGCCCCTTTTTCATTACCAATATAGGAAAATACCACCAATGATTCCCGAAGCATCTTAATAAAAAACTGATATAAAGATTTTGCATCAAAGGAATCCAAACATTCCTTGGTGCCCATAGCAGAGATCCCATATTGTTCATTTTCGCACATAATGGCTCTGCAACGCTCTAAGGCGTATTGCCGTTTATCGTTAAAAATGGCATCTATCCGATCGGAAAGATTGATTTTTTCCTGAGCAACATAATCCGTTTTAAAGCCATTCTCTACCACTAAAGGATTAAATATCAATTCCCGGAACAGATAAAAGCAGGCCTCCCGAATATCTTCTCCTTCAATGGCATAGGCATTATCTAAAAAACTGAAAGAAAAACTAAGGCTTTCCAACTCGCCAGCCTTATCTGCGTTAATAGAAAAGGACATCCCATAATTTTTTGCCAGATAACGGCTGATTTGATTCATTTCGGGAAATTTTGCGCATCCCCTTGAAAGAACGCCGGCCAAAAGAGACATCCCGGTTGCATTTTCAACCGTTAGAGGCAAAATGAAATCTGCCGAAAAATAATTGGTTTTAAAATGATTTGCAATTCCATAATTGCAAATGATCCCCTGACAGGGCTTTTCCTGAAAGAACTCCATAACCGGCTCCTTTAATCCTCAAAAATTACATTTTATTATAACATAGTTTTCCCAAAATGAAAAGAACTTTTCGTAAACATTACGAGGCAAAATATTGCTTTAATCCCAAAAGAATATTTTCGCATAACTGTTGCTGGGTTTCTTCCTTGCAAAGAAATTCATATTCCAAAGGAT
>JAZNEH010000178.1:0-11054 GCA_045588515.1 Eubacteriales bacterium | reverse complement strand
TGAATGGATTTGAGAGTTTGCGAAGGGGGGAGGGGGGAGAACCCTTTTGCAAAAGGTTTCTTCCCATAAAAAATGGCTACCCTGTCGGGTAGCCGTTTTTTTATAGAAATTTCTTTACATAAGAGATCTGCTTCTCAACGGAGGAAACGGAGGTGCCGCCTTCGGAGATGCGTTTGGCAACGCAGGTTTCCAGGCTGATGGCTTCAAACACTTCTTCGTCGAAAAGGTCGCTATAGGTTTGATAGGTTTCTAAGGAGAGATCTTCCAAAACGGTACCTTTAGCAATGCAATCGCCCACGATGGTGCCGGAGATTTTATAAGCACTGCGGAAAGGCAAGCCCTTTTTCACCAGATAGTCGGCCAGGTCGGTGGCGTTGATAAAGCCGGTCTGGGCGGCCTTTTTCATATTGTCGGTTTTCACCTTCATTGTGGCAACCATAGGCGCCAGAACCTGCAAACACATTTTCACCGTATCCACCGCATCAAAGATACATTCCTTGTCTTCCTGCATATCCTTGTTATAGGCAAGGGGCAGGCCTTTCAGGGTGGTGAGCAGGGCCATCAGGTCACCGTAGACCCGGCCGGTTTTGCCCCGGATCAGTTCCGCCATATCGGAATTTTTCTTTTGGGGCATAATGGAGGAGCCGGTGGTATAGGCATCGTCCAGTTCCACAAACTTAAACTCCCAACTGCTCCAAAGGATCAGTTCTTCGGAAAAGCGGGAAAGGTGCATCATCAGAACAGAAAGCACGCTCAAGAGTTCCACCACGAAATCCCGGTCGGAAACGCCGTCGATGCTGTTCAGGGCAATGGTATCAAAGCCCAGTTTTTTTGCCTCGAAATAGCGGTCGGTGTTATAGGTGGTGCCGGCCAGAGCACAGCAACCGATGGGGGAAACGTTCATCCGCTTTTTCCAATCGGCCAGCCGATCCAGATCCCTTAGCAGCATCATAGCGTAGGCCATCAGATGATGGCCGAAGGTGATGGGCTGGGCCCGTTGCAGATGGGTATAGCCGGGCAGGATGGCGGCTTTATGTTCTTCCGCCTGATCCACCAATGCGCAAAGAACCTCTTTGATCTCCGTTCCGATGGTTTCCGCCTCATCCCGCAGATACATCCGCAGATCCAGGGCCACCTGATCGTTCCGGCTCCGGGCGGTATGCAGTTTTTTGCCGCAGTCGCCCAGCCGCTGGGTCAGCACTTGTTCCACGAACATATGGATATCTTCGCATTGGGGGTCAATTTCCAAAGCGCCGCTATCCAGATCGGCTAAGATCCCTTCCAGCCCTTCGATCAGTTGATCGGCCTCGGCGGGCGTGATAATTTTTTGAGCGCCCAGCATAGCCGCATGGGCCATAGAGCCTTGAATATCCTGGCGGTACATCCGCTGATCGAAATGAATGGAAGAATTAAAATCATCGGCCAGGGAATCGGTCTTGCCGGCAGTTCTGCCGGCCCACATCTTTTCCATAAGTTTCTCCTAAAGTAAGCCGAGCCGTTTAAAAACGGCTCGGTTTGGTTTTTTATTTGTTGTTTTTGGCATCCACCATGGCCTGCACCTTGATGGGCAACCCATAGAGGTTGATGAATCCGGCAGAATCCTTTTGATCGTAGTCGCTTTCGCCGAAGGTGGCGATCTCTTCGCTATAGAGGGAATAATCGCTCCAAACGCCGGCGTTGATCATATTGCCCTTATAGAGTTTCAGCCGAACCTTACCGGTCACCCGCTCTTGGGTCTTATCCACAAAGGCAGAGAGGGCTTCCCGCAGGGGGGTGAACCATTGGCCGTTATAAACCAGTTCGCCGAAGGTGATGGCCAACTTTTGTTTTTCGTGCATCGTCATTTTATCCAAACAGATGGTTTCCAGCACGCTGTGTGCCTTATAGAGAATAGCACCGCCCGGTGTTTCATAAACGCCCCGGCACTTCATCCCAACCAACCGGTTTTCCACGATATCCAAAAGGCCGATGCCGTTGGCGCCGCCCAACTCGTTCAGTTTCAGAATGATATTTTTGGCACTCATTTTTTCGCCGTTCAGGGCAACGGGTGCGCCCTCGACAAAATCCAATTCCACATAGGTGGGAACGTCCGGCGCATTGATGGGGGAAACGCCCATCTCCAAAAAGCCGGGTTTTTCATATTGGGGCTCGTTGCCGGTATCTTCCAGATCCAGGCCCTCATGGGAAAGATGCCAGAGGTTCTTATCCTTGGAATAGTTGGTTTCCCGATTGATCTTCAGGGGGATGTTATGAGCCTCGGCATAATCGATCTCTTCTTCCCGGGATTTGATATCCCATTCCCGCCAGGGGGCGATGATGGGCATATCGGGCGCAAAATGCTTGATGGTCAGTTCAAACCGAACCTGATCGTTGCCCTTGCCGGTGCAACCGTGGGCAATGGCATCGGCCCCTTCTTTCTTAGCAATCTCCACCAAGCCTTTAGCAATGCAGGGGCGAGCGTGGCTGGTGCCCAGCAGGTATTCTTCGTATACAGCGCCGGCCTTCAGGCAGGGCACGATATATTCATCCACATATTCTTCGGTGAGATCCAGTGCATAAAATTTGGATGCACCGGTTTTAATGGCTTTTTCTTCCAGCCCTTCCAATTCATCGGCTTGGCCCACATTCCCGGCAACGGCAATGATTTCCGGGTTATTATAGTTCTCTTTTAACCAGGGAATAATGATGGAAGTATCCAAACCGCCGGAATAGGCTAAAACCACTTTTTTAATGTTTTCTTTATTCATTTTATACAGCCTCCAAGTGAATAAAAATGCAATTCTTTTGAATAATATGCCAAGATTATACACTTTAATTCACCCCTTGTCAAGGGGTAAATTAAAAAAAGAAGCTTGATTTTTCAATCAAGCTTCTTCTTCGTTTTCATCTTCGGTAAAATCCGTCTCAAAGGCCAGGTTTGCCGGAGCAATCAACGCCTTTTTCTTCATATGGCGCAGAATCAGGATCGTTGCGGTTACCGCCGTTGCAACGCTCAGAATAACCGAAACCAAAATGATGATATGACTCTTTTTCATAACCGAAACATCCTTTCTCTCTTTTTGAAAAGTATACCATAGGTTTTAATAAAAAATCAAGAGTTTATTCCTTAAAAATTATGAACTGGAAGAAAACAAAATAGGCGATCTCCTGCAACGCTCGGAGCAGATAGTTCATTAAAATGGGGTTGCCCGTTAGATCGGCCAGCCAAACGGTTAAAAGATTCAGCGCCCAAGTGGCGATAAAAAT
The DNA here is from genome assembly GCA_045588515.1 of Eubacteriales bacterium. Lineage (GTDB taxonomy): Bacteria > Bacillota > Clostridia > Oscillospirales > QAKW01 > QAKW01. Next base: position 7,808 of record JAZNEH010000178.1, on the reverse strand, counting down.
CAGCATCACGCCCAGCATCAATTGCCGGCCGGTGTAGAAAGGGCCGGAACCGATCTCGCCGTAGGCCCAGTATTTTAATAAGTAGAACATTGCGAAAAAACGCACCAAAAAGGGGAGCAGGATCCCATAGCCGGAAAGGGGCAAAAAGCGTTTCATCAAAAATTCAATAACCCCCGTTGCCAGCGCAACGGTAATATAGCGTAGGATCTCGCCTTTGCGCTCCATTAAATATTCATAAAACCGATCTGCCGCTTGGTTCAGATCCTTTTTTTGCTTGATTTTCGCCATTTTTTTCACCTCTTTGTGATTATATCATAATTATGATGAAATGAAAAGAGTTATTTCTGAACCGTTTAATTTATTGACTTTTTCAAGTTAAAAGGATATACTATGATAAGAAGTTTTTATAGCAAAGGAAGTGTTTTAAAAATGGGTTGTACGCATGATTGCAGCACTTGCAGTTCCAAGTGTTCCGATCAAGAAAAAGATAGTCTTTTGGAAAAGCCCCATGAACTAAGCAATATTAAAAAAGTGATCGCCGTTGTCAGTGGCAAGGGTGGCGTGGGGAAAAGTATGGTAACCTCTTTGGCCGCTGTTGCCATGCAGCGCAGAGGGTATCAAACCGCTATTCTGGATGCGGATATTACCGGTCCCTCTATCCCCAAGGCCTTTGGCTTGAAGGAAAAAGCCACTTCTGATGGGGAAGCCCTTTATCCTGTGGTATCTAAAATGGGCACCAAAGTGATGTCTGTGAACCTGCTTTTAGAGGATGAGGAATCCCCTGTTGTATGGCGGGGCCCGATCATCGCCGGCAGCGTGAAACAGTTCTGGACCGATGTCATCTGGAACGATGTGGACTATATGTTCGTGGATATGCCTCCCGGCACCGGCGACGTGCCCTTAACGGTGTTCCAATCCCTGCCGGTGGATGGGATCATCGTGGTCACCTCTCCTCAGGATCTGGTATCTATGATCGTTGCCAAGGCGGTTAAGATGGCCAAGATGATGAATATTCCCGTATTGGGTGTGGTAGAAAACTATAGTTACCTAAAGTGCCCCGATTGCGGCAAGGAAATTTCTGTTTTTGGCGAAAGTAAACTGGAAGAAGTGGCCGCTAAGCACGAATTACCGATTCTGGCAAAACTGCCCATCGACCCTGAACTGGCTTCTCTCTGCGATAAAGGAATGATCGAACTTTACGAAGGCGATTACGCCGAACCCATCGCCGACCATTTAGACGTTCAGTGATTTTGAAATACACCCTCACCGAGGGTGTATTTTTTTAGTCCTTTTGCATACCCTTTTTAAAAAGGAGTGGATGCAAATGCAAATGCCTCGGGATCTGATGATCGATCAATTGGAAATGGCTGAAATGCCCTTGCCTAAGGGAGTGGAGCAACAAATTGAAGAAAAAGAATATTGCACCGTTACCCAAGTAACGGTGCGGGATGAGGAAGGCGCCCGGTTCTTGGGCAGAGAGCGGGGCACCTATATCACCGTTGAAACGGAAAAAACTTATGAGATCGGCGAGCCCGCCTTTGAGGAGATCGCCGATGAACTGGCAGAGCGGCTGAGAAAGTTGATTGGCGGGCGGCAAAAATTGTTGGTTTTAGGCATCGGGAACCCGGCCATCACCCCGGATAGTTTGGGGGCGAAGGCGGTTCAACGTTTGATGGTCACCCGCCCTTTAGAGATCCGGCCGGATAACTGGCGGGAGATCGCCGCTATGGAATCCCCGGTTTTTGGGATCAGCGGCGTGGAAAGCAAGGAATTAGCCAAAGGGCTGGTGGAGGCGATCCGGCCGGAAGCGGTGATTTTGATCGATGCGCTGGCAACAGGCCGGTTGGAACGGCTTTGCAAAACCATCCAATTGGCCGATTGCGGCTTGATTCCCGGCGGCGGAGTGGAGAACGCTCGTCAGGAAATCAGCCGCCGCACTTTGGGGGTGCCGGTGATCTCCATTGGGATGCCCACGGTGGTGGATTGCCGGGCGCTTTTACGCTACGTTTTGGGAGAAGAAGGGGAGGCTTATGAAGAAAACCTGCATCCCTATGAAGAAAGCCTGTTGGCAACGCCCCGGCAGATGGGGCTGGCAACGGATATGGGCGCCAAGATTATTGCGTTTGCATTGAATAAAGCCTTCCACGGAACACTCTCCACCGAGGAGATCTTAAAATATTTATATTAAAATTGCCCATCCGTTCATAAAATAAAATGAAAGGATGTGGAGAAAAAAGATGCGAAAATGGTTAGCGGGCTTGGCGATCCTGTTGGTGGCATTGCCGGCTTTGATTTTTTGGAAAACTTGGTTGCCGGCGGTGGCGGATTTTTCTTTGGGCCAGCATCGGGCCCTAACCGCCCGGCGGGTGGGGATTTTATTTTTGAAATATACCGATCCCCGGATGAATCGGATCGGGGCTTATCTGATCCCCGAATGGACCTTTGCCGGGGACGAGCATTTTTTATATTTCACCCAGCCGGCCAAGCAAGAAGAACCTGCCCCCGAATCCGATGGAACAGCCATCAAAGCGGCCAATCTTTCGGCCCTTTCGGGTACATATTCTCAAGTAAAGGGAACCGCAGTAATTAATAATACCGATTATAGCGTGGCCGATCTTTTAAACAAAACTGGGCCAATGCCGGAATTTGAAGGAGAGGGGCCGGCTGTTTTGATCTATCATACCCACACCACCGAAAGTTATCGGGATGGGGGCGCTGCCAATTCGGAAGACCCCAGCCGGAACGTGGTGGCGGTGGGGAAGGCGATGGCGGAGGAATTCCGGTCCGCCGGCTATGAAACCATCCACCTGACAGAAATTTTCAACGAAGATTTCAGCAACGCCTATTCCTATTCCCGGGCGGCGGCAGAGAAAATTTTGGCCCAATATCCCAGCATTAAAGTGGTGCTGGATGTGCATCGGGATTCCATTTCCGGGGATGGGGTAGATTATTATCCCGTTACCAAGGTGGAAGGGAAAGAGGCGGCCCAAGTGATGCTGGTCTGCGGCACGGATTCCAAGGGGTTGGCCCATTCCGGCTGGCGGGATAATTTCGTTTATGCCTTGAATCTTTCCCGCAAGATGGGGAGCCTCTATGGGCAACTTTCCCGGCCGGTGAACCTGCGGAAAGATCGGTTCAACACCCATTTCACACCCCACACCCTGCTTTTAGAGGTGGGGAGTGCCGCCAATACGTTGGATCAGGCCCTTTGGGGCGGCCGGCTCACCGCTCGGGCAATGATCGCCCTTTGGCAGGAAAATGCTTGATTATGGAAAATTTTTGTTATATAATAAACTGTAACGATCACTTATAGGAGATTAGGAAATGATCTATTTCGATAACAGTGCCACAACCCGTCCCTATGAGGCGGTAACGGCATTGATCGCCCGGGAGGAGCAGGAACATTTTGCCAACGCCTCTTCCCTTTATAAAATCGGATTGGATGCAGAAAACGGAGTTCTTGCCGCTAAAAAAGAGATTGCGGCCGTTCTCCATTGCACTCCCAACGAGATCCATATGACTTCCGGCGGAACTTATGGCAATAATCTGGCAGTCATCGGCAGTGCTATGGCCCGCCGGCGCCGGGGAAACCGGGTGGTTCTAACGAAGGTGGAGCATCCCAGCGTTTACGCCTGCGGCGCCTATCTGGCCGAAGAAGGGTTTGAAGTTATTTATGCAGATCCCACAATGGAAGCCTTGGAAGAGGCTATCAATGAAAAAACCGTTACGGTGGCGGTAATGATGGTGAATAATGAAACCGGCCAACGGTTGCCGGTGGAAGAAGTGAGCCGCATTATTCGGGCGAAAGGGGCTCCGGCCCATTTTCATATCGATGGGGTGCAGGCATTTTGTAAAGTGCCCATTTCAGTGAACAGTTTGAAATGCGATTCCTTCACCGTTTCAGCCCATAAGATCAAGGGCCCCAAGGGGATCGGTGCGATCTATATTAAAAAAGGAACCCACCTGAAAAATCTAACGGTGGGCGGACAGCAGGAAGGCGGCCTTATCCCCGGCACTTATAATAGCCCCGGCGCGGCTGGTTTCGCCGAGGCCGTGCGGCGATATCGCCGGGAGAATACGGGGCATTTTGAAACCCTGCGTTCTCATTTTCTGGCCCGGGCCAAGGAATTGCCTTTTTTGCAAATCAATTCCCCGGCCGATGGCGTGCCCTATATTCTGAACTGCTCGGTTTTGGGATATTTGGGCGAAAATGTCCTTCATTATCTGGAAATGAAAGAAATTTACGTATCCCAAGGCTCCGCCTGTTCCTCCAAAAAGAGCCGGAGCGAATCGGTGCTGGGCCGGTTAGGGGCCTCGGAGCCCACTGTGATGGGCGCTTTGCGCATCAGTTTCGGCATTGAAAATACCATAGAAGAAATTGATGCCCTGATGGATACTTTGGCAGAAGTACCGATGAAAATTCAAAGAAAGTATAAGGTCGTTTAAAAAATGGAACAAATGATTTTGGCAAAATGCGGTGAGATCGTTTTAAAGGGGTTGAACCGCCATCAGTTCGATCAGATGCTGATGAAAAATTTAAAAGCCTCTTTAAAGGATCTGGGCGAGTTCGATCTGCAGATGGCCCAATCTACCGTTTATATCCGGGCGCTGGACGGCGCCGATATGGATGAGGTTTATGCGCAGGTGAAGCGGGTGTTTGGCTTTGCAGCGGTCTGCCGTGCTTATTGCTGCGAAAAGAATATGGATGCCATCTCTGCCTTGGCAAAAGAATGTTTGGGCGAAGCTCTGGCAGAGGCGAAAACCTTTAAGGTGGAGGCCAAACGGAGCGATAAAAGATTCCCTTTAAACTCGCCTGAAATCAGCCGGGAGATCGGCGGCGTGATTTTAAGCCGCTATCCCGGTTTGAAGGTGGACGTGCACCATCCGGATGTAACGGTAACGGTGGAAGTTCGGGATTTCGGCGCCTATATCCACGCAGTTCGGGAACCGGGTGCCGGCGGAATGCCCTATGGTTCCAATGGTCGGGCTTGCCTGTTGCTTTCCGGCGGGATCGATAGCCCTGTTGCGGGCTATATGATCGCCAAACGGGGCGTGAAACTCACCGGCATCCACTTCTTCAGCCCGCCTTATACCGGGGAACGGGCCAAACAGAAGGTTTTAACTTTGGCTGATATTCTGCGGAATTATTGCCCGGGGATGAAGGTTTTGGTGGTGCATTTCACAGAAGTGCAGGAAGCCATCCGGGATCATTGCGCCGAGGAATATTTCACCGTTATTATGCGCCGGTTTATGATGCGGGTGGCCTATCAACTGGCCGCCAAAACCCGGAGCGGTGCTTTGATCACCGGCGAGAGCCTGGGTCAGGTAGCCAGCCAGACTATGGATGCCCTGCGGCTCACCGATAGTGTAACGGATGCGCTGGTGCTTCGCCCCCTGATCGGAATGGATAAGGAGGAGATTGTGCAGATCAGCCGCAAGATCGGCACCTTCGAAACCTCCATTGAGCCCTATGAAGATTGTTGCACTGTTTTCACGCCGAAACATCCCAAAACGAAACCTCGGCGGTATGATATTGAGGCGGAAGAGGCAAAATTAGATATAGAGGGCCTGGTTGCCCGGGCCGTTGAAAATGTAGAATGGATAGAGGAATAATAGAATGAAAAAACATCTTTTGGCAATTATTGTAACGCTTTTAGTGGGTGCAGGCTATTATTATGTGGCGTTGCCGGCCTTGAATATTCATAATGCCGGCCTGCTCTTCTTTATTTCGCTCCTTTGCGTGGTTTATGGCGTTTGCTGGCTGTTGGCCGGCCTGAAGGCCCGGGTAACGGAAGTAGACGTTAAAAATCCCCAATGGAAACTGAAACTCTTGAAATTCGGCACCATCAAGGTGCTGGCGATCATCATCGGCCTTTGCGTGCTGGTGGGGATCCTTGGCGGACTGATAGGGGCCCAGATCTTTAATGCGAGCCGCTATCGGGAATTACTAACGGTACAGGATGGGGATTTCACCAAAGATGTGGCCTCTATTTCCTATGATGCCATCCCCCGGCTGGATCGGGATTCCGCTGCCAAACTGGGTGATCGGAAAATGGGCGAACTTTCTGATATGGTGAGCCAGTTCTCTGTGATGGATAATTATACCCAGATCAATTATCAAGGCAAGCCGGTGCGGGTGACTCCCTTGGCTTACGCGGATGTTTTCAAGTGGGTATCCAACGTGAAAGAGGGCATCCCCGGCTATCTGATGATCGATATGGTGAGCCAGGAAGTGAATCTCATCCGGCTTCCCGAAGGAATGAAATATTCCACAGCCGAGCATTTTGGCCGCAATCTTCTGCGGCATCTGCGGTTCCAATATCCCACCAAGATCTTTGCCGATCAAACCTTTGAAGTGAATGAAGAAGGCGTTCCTTATTGGATCTGCCCCACCTATGAATATCGAATCGGCCTCTATAGCGGCCGAGATATCAATGGAGCGGTTCTGGTGAACGCCATCAGCGGTGAAAGCACTTATTATGCGGTTTCGGATATCCCCAGTTGGGTGGATCGGGTCTATAATGCCGAACTGATTATTGAACAATACGATTATTATGGCACCTTGGTAAACGGCTTCTGGAACTCCATTTTGGCCCAGAAGGACTGCCGGGTTACCACCGACGGCTATAACTATATGGCTCTGGGCGATGATGTATATATGTATACCGGCATCACCAGCGTGGCCGCCGATGAATCCAACGTGGGCTTTATTCTTTGCAACCAGCGCACCAAGGAAACCACTTTCTATGCAGTGCCCGGCGCAGAGGAATATTCTGCTATGCGTTCTGCCGAGGGCCAAGTGCAGGAAATGCGCTATAACGCCACTTTCCCCTTGCTTTTGAATGTGGCTGGGGAACCCACTTATTTCATTGCATTGAAGGATGCCAGCGAACTGGTGAAAATGTATGCAATGGTGAATGTGAAACAATATCAGGTGGTGGTTGCGGCCAACACGGTGGAAGAATGTGAGCGGAACTATCTCCAACGGCTGAATTCTGCCGGAATCAAGGAAGAGGATCCTTCTTTGAACGTGGTGGTGCCGGTGGAGGGCGTGATCGCCGGCGTGCGCTCCGCTGTGGTAAACGGAAACAGTTGCTATTATTACACGCTGGACGGAAATCCTCAGGTTTATTCTCTCAGCGTTGCAACCGATGAGCGGGCGGCCATTCTGAACGTGGGCGATGCTGTAATCTTCCAAGTAAAGGCTGATGCTACGGGCGAGATCATCCCTGTGCAAAAACTGGAACGAAAATAAAATGGAATGGCGGAGCAGAAAATTCTGCTCCGCCAAAATATTTTTAAAAAAGCCTTGACTTTTTAAATGGGATGGTATATACTAATATGCGTCGCAGAAATGCGGGTGTAGCTCATCTGGTAGAGCGCAACCTTGCCAAGGTTGAGGTAGCGAGTTCGAGCCTCGTCACCCGCTCCAAAAAAATCTCGTTCTTCGGAACGAGATTTTTTTTATCCATTGCGAAAGCAATGGAATCTCATCACGCAGTATGCGTGTATATCATCAACAACGGCCAAAGCCGTTGTTGTATCTCATCACACCGAAGGTGTGGATCAAAAAACTTTCGCAATGATGATATACAATTCCTGCGGAATTGATGAGATGCAACGGTTGCACCGTTGATGATATGCAAAGCTTCGCCTTGATGAATTTATTTTTAAAAATCTCTTGACATTTTAAATTGAATAGTATATACTAATATGCGTCGCAGAAATGCGGGTGTAGCTCATCTGGTAGAGCGCAACCTTGCCAAGGTTGAGGTAGCGAGTTCGAGCCTCGTCACCCGCTCCACAAC
>JAZNEH010000177.1:0-5350 GCA_045588515.1 Eubacteriales bacterium | reverse complement strand
TGAAATGCGGCGGCCGGTAACATTCTGATAGGATCTGCAGGCATCTATTAATTCAGCAATGCGATACTTGCGATTCACCGGCATTGTTTTACTACGCACCTCGTCGGTAGTAGCGTGGAGTGAAATCGATAACGTGATCGGCAAATTTTCTTCTGCCAGTTTTTGAATTCCGGGTATCAACCCACAAGTGGAAAGAGAAATATGTCGATAACCGATATTGATTCCTTCCGGATCGTTAACATTTTTAAGAAAACGGATCACTTGATCGTAGTTATCAAGAGGCTCCCCGATTCCCATCATCACAATATTACTGATGCGGGAGCCTAAATCGTTTTGAACCTTCAGGATTTGATCCAAAATCTCTCCTGCAGAAAGAGAGCGCACCAAACCATTTTTAGTGGATTGACAAAATCCGCATCCCATCCGGCAACCAACCTGACAAGAAATACAGATCGAATACCCGTGGTTATACTTCATCGCAACGGTTTCAATCAGATGGCCGTCTTGTAACTGAAATAAATACTTGGCTGTTTCATCAATCTTCGACGAGAATTTTTTATAAATTTTCAGGTCCGCTATCTCGGCATTTTCCTTAAGCGCATCCCGCAAAGCGGCAGGTAGATCTGTCATTTCGTCGAAGGAAGAAACGCCACGATGCAACCACCGAAAAATCTGCTTGGCACGAAAAGCCGGTTGATGAAGTTTCACTATGTAGGCGGAAAGTTCCTCCCTTGTAAGTGATTTTAAATCTTGTTTCAAAATTTAACCTTTCTTAATCAAAGCAATATAAAATCCATCGTTTCCATCATAAGGAAGATAGATTTCTTCTTGCTCCAAAGCATATTGACTATGACTATTTAAAAACGAATGAACTAATAAACTGTTTTCTCGTTGATCGATCGTGCAGGTAGAATAAACTAATTTGCCTCCTCTTTTTAAATAATGAAGGCCATTTTCCAAAATCTTTTTCTGCACATCAGTAAAATCCGAAGACTTATATTTTTTATATTTGATATCCGGCTTTTTCCCCATAATACCTAGGCCACTACAAGGTACATCGCATAATACAAAATCCGCACTTTCAGCATCTTTCGGTTCAAACTCAGTTCCGTCACGCAGAGAAAAAGAAACATTATGTAAACCAAGACGTTCCGCACTTTGATTTAAATTTTTGATTTTATGGGAATGAATATCAAATGCTCGCACATTTCTTGAGGAATCAGAAGCCAAAATGAAGGTTTTCCCTCCCGGTGCGGCGCAAAGATCCATAATCTCCTTTGCCTCTTCCGGGCATAGTAATGCGGCTTGGGCAGAATGATATCCAACGATATGAAACCATCCGTTTTGGTATGCCGGAGAAGATTCCACAGAAAATCCTTGATCTATGCGGTAGAGATCGGGAAGATCGGTGAGCGTCGGTTCTAATCCGCATTGATTCAGTTGCGCAACAAATTCCTTTTTTGTCCCCTTATTCGGATTGCGAAAGAGATAAAAGGAATTGTTATTTTGTTGCAAACTCTCCATCATTGCAACAAAGGTTTCTTTTCCGTATTGTTCCAGCAACAGATCCACCAATGCGGGATCGATAGAATAACGCACAGAGTAATCCGCCTTTTTCAACAAAAGCAACTCCTCTTTGCGGTCGGCACATTGGCGAAGAATCGCATTGCAAAAACCAACACCTTTGAAAAAGCGCACATCTTTCAACAGATCAACTGAAGTATTGCAAGCGGCAGAGGCCGGAATCTCCATATAAAACATTTGGTAAATGCCTAAGCGCAAGGCGATCAGCATTTTAGTGTCCAGATCCTTTAACTGACGCGCACTGCATTTGGATATAAAGTGATCCAGCGTTATTTTTCGCTCGATCACCCCATAAACCAATGCAGTTACAAATCGACGATCTCGCTGATCCGGAACGTGACGGAGTGCATTTTTCAAAGCCAAATTAGGAAAGGTTTGATGGAGTTCCCAATCCAGCAATAAATCATAGGCCAAGCGGCGTATATCCTTCATCTGCGGTTCCTCGACCAATTCAATAAAATCATCAATTGCCAGAGCGCCGTAACAGCGGAGGCAACGTAAGTCATAGCAGCCGCATTCAAAACACGGCGAACGCCTTTCACATCTTCTTGAGCAAAACTGCTGTTTTCAATCAATTTCACCGCTCTGGAAGAAGCATTGAATTCCACCGGAAGCGTGATCAACTGAAAGAAAAACAACACCACATAACAAAGGATTGCCAAATTAAAAATCACAGCCCCCATAGAAGACTGGGTGTAAAAGAAAAAACTGGCTAACATTAAAAAATAGAGTAATTTAGAACTGAAATTCGTGATTCCAACAACTGCTGTTCGAATTTTGATCGGAAAATAACCAACAGCGTGTTGAATGGCGTGCCCACATTCATGGGCGGCGATCCCAATAGAAGCGATGCTACTTCCGTTATAAACTTCATTGGAAAGTGCAACCACTTTTTTGGCGGGATTGAAATGATCGGAAAGATGGCCGGAAACGCAAGTTACCTGAACATCATAAATTCCTGCATTGCGCAGAATCATCTCCGCCATCTGCGCCCCAGTCATCCCACGGGAATTCCGAAGGCCGCTATATTTTGAATAGGTGGATTTCAAACGGATCTGAACCAATATTCCCAAAATCAAAACCGGGAGCATAGAATAGATACCAAAATAATAATGATAAAAAATCGAAATCACTCCTTCGCTATCTCAAAAATTCTCCTACAGATAATTTTGCTCCACATGCATAAGAATACGCATCCATTTTGTTCTTTCCCTGTTTTTGGATTGTTTTAATCAAAACAGAATATCCATCTCCGCAAGCAACCGCAATACCATCCGAAGAAATCTCTGTTATGACACCGGGAGCGGCGGATGTTTTTTTGCCCCAATAGGCTTCGTGGATTTTAATTCGATATTCTCCACACTCCAAATAAGCGCCGGGAGAAGGATTTAAGCCCATAATCAAATGGCTTAAATCTAAAGCGGGCCGATTAAAATCAACCGCTCCTTCGGATTTCGCAATCATCGGAGAATAGGTTGCTTCAGCATCGTTTTGCTTTTGATAAACTGCACTGCCATCTAAAATGCAACGAATTGCAGATAATAAAGCATCTGCGCCCAATTCTGCTAAACGCTCAAAAACCGTGCCGGCAGTATCGGCAGGCGTTATTGGCGTTGAAACAGAACAGATCATATCGCCGGTATCCAGACCTTTTTCCATTTTCATAATCGTTACGCCGGTTTCCTTTTCCCCGTTCATAACAGCCCGCTGAATAGGTGCGGCGCCCCGATATTTGGGCAACAATGAGCCATGCACGTTGATACACCCGTAACGAGGAAAATTAAGAATATATTCCGGCAAAATACGGCCATAGGCCGCAACAACGATCAAATCAGGTTTGATTTCATCCAGCACTTCCTGAAAGGCACCATCTTTTAAAACCAAAGGTTGCCAGCAAGGAATCCCCTTTTCAGCAGCAAATTCCTTTACCGGCGGTGCGGCCATTTTGCCACCCCGCCCCTTGGGCCGATCCGGCTGGGTTACCACGCCGACTAATTGGCAGTTCTTATACAGTGCTTCGCAGGATTTCAAGGCAAAATCCGGGGTGCCCATAAACAGAACCCGTAAATTATTCATTATCAAAAACCTCTTTGCCGATCAGCGGAATGGTTATACCATTTAAATGATCGAATTCGTGTTGCAGACACCGGGCAAAAAAATCTTCCGCCGCAAACTCAAAGTATTCCCCTTTTTCATCTTGCGCACGCATCTTAACTTTATGCGCACGCACTACGTGGAAAGTTCTGCCGGGAAACGAAAGGCATCCTTCATAATACTTATCGTTTTTTCCGGAAGAAGAAATGATTTCCGGATTGATAAATACTTTATATTCTCCGGTTTCCGGCGCAACATCGGCCAGAAAAATTCGTCTTAATACTCCAACCTGCGGCGCAGCAAGACCGGCGCCAGCCTCTTTTTTTAAAGTTTCCCGCATATCCTGAATCAAAGCGGCCAGTTTATCGTCGAAAACCGTGACCGGTCTTGATTTTTTGCCAAGAAACTCCATATCATCTTTTACAACATTTCTAAGAGCCATTTCTAACACCTCAAAAGAATTGAATTGGATTCATATTATAAGTAATTTGAAGGCCGTAAGGCATCGTTAACTGTTGAACTTCACGGACCAAATTACGAAGTTTAGTTGAATTTTTACACTTGATCAGCATCTGCATCCTGTATTTACCACGAAACGTACCGACCTTGGGAACAACAGGCGCAAGCAATCTCAATGGAATATCACAGTAATCAGTTCCCGCCTTATCATTCAGGAACTGATAAATTTCGGCCATCGCTTTAGCGGTGGACTTTTGAGAAATCCCCTCCACTGCAATTAGTAAAATATCGCAAAAAGGCGGATAATTTGCTAAGCGACGGAAGGAGATCTCCTGCTGATAAAATCGCAGATAATCCTGCTCCTTTGAAAGAGCGATCACCGGATGTTCCGGGCAATAGGTTTGAATGATTGCTCTTCCCTGTTTTCCGCTTCTGCCGGAACGACCGCATACTTGTGTTAAAAGGTTAAACGTTCGCTCATTAGCACGAAAATCGTTATTGTAAAGGGACATATCCGCTTGCAGAACACCGACCAATGTCACGTTGGGAAAATCTAAGCCCTTAGCCACCATTTGCGTGCCCAGCATCACATCATATTTTCCCTCACGAAATTCAGTGAGCAGATCTCCATAAGAAAGATAAGAATCCACTGTGTCCACATCCATTCGCAGGATACGGATCTCCGGAAACAATTTTTGTAATTCTTCCTGAGCAAACTGAGTACCCATCCCAAGCATAGAAAGATGTTCGCTGCCACAACCGGGACAAGCCGAATATGCCTTTAAATTATATCCGCAATAATGGCACATCAAACGGTTATTGGCTTTATGATAGGTTAGCGCAATCCCGCATCCAGGGCACTTTGCCACTTCACCGCAAGAGGAACATCCCACCACGGAATGCATACCCCGCCGATTTAAAAACAAGATGGATTGTTCCCCATTGGCATATGTTTCAGTCAAAGCTTGAAACAATTCATCGCTAAACAGTTTGGAACCTTCCGCCACCACTTCACTCCGCATATCAACCAATTCAACATCCGGCAAAGCGGCATTGGAATAGCGGCGATTCATCGTGTGTAACTGATAATGATCCTTTTCGGCCAAATAATAACTTTCAATAGAGGGCGTTGCTGAAGCCAATACTAAAGGGACACTCCAATAATGAGATAAAAATCGGGCCACGTCACGTGCGTGGAAACGAGGGGTCGTTT
>JAZNEH010000176.1:0-2172 GCA_045588515.1 Eubacteriales bacterium | reverse complement strand
ACCTTTTCCAATTCTTTCATAAATACTCTCCTTCCAAAATAAAAAACTCGCCTCAAAGAAACCTTTGAGACGAGTATCACTATACCCGCGGTACCACTCAAATTGCGCAAATCTGCGCCCCTTGAAAACCGTCACGTGGCTGAACCGGGAAGGTTCTAATAAGAGCGTTGATCTCCGTTCTTCCTTCCAACTCGGAAACTACAACCTGAAACTCCCGCAGAACGGCTCGCACCTACCGCCGCTTCTCTTGCTTTGGGAATGAAAGGCCCTTTTCGTCATCGTCTTTATCGAAACTATACCATATTTATAGATTGTTTGTCAATATTATTTTTTCCAGCCCGGCAGGTCACTGCGGGTAATGGCACCAAAGAGTTTTTCGCTCAACCCCGGGAACCGCACTTCCGCCGCTTTCAAAAGATCTTTGGTGTCCTTCCGGCTGGAGGCGTGATCCATCGGGCAGGGGTTTTTAATAATGGGCAGATGTAGCCGGGCAACGGCGTTTTCAATTTGCCGCTCGGTGAGATAGATCATCGGCCGAATGGCCCGAACATCCTTGCGATCCAGATAAGTCACCGGCTGAAAACAACCGATCCGGCCTTCGTAGATCAAATTCATCACGAAGGTTTCAACAGCATCATCCCGATGATGCCCCAGCGCAATGGTGCGGCATCCGGCTTCAATGGCCGCATCGTGGATGGCGCCTCGGCGCATTTTGGCGCAAAGGGCGCAGGGGTTGCTTTCCTTGCGGATATCAAAAACCAAGGAGGCAATATCCGTGGAGCGAATGATGAGCGGGATCTCTAAAGCATCGCAGGTTCGCCGCATTTCTTCTATATTAATATGATCGAATCCGGCATCGATGAAAATCGCTACCATACGAAATCCCGCCGGATGATATCGGGAAAGATGCTTCAATCCGTGGAGCATCAGCATAGAATCCTTTCCGCCCGATAGGGCAACAGCGATTTTTTCGCCCGGCCGGATCATTTCAAAATCATCAATCGCCCGGCGCAGATAGCCTGAAATCTCCTGCATTTTTCCTTCCACATCCTTTCTCCCGGTTATTTTAACGGTTTTTGCCGGAAAAATCAAATATTTTTTGTAAATTGAAAGTGAGCAATTCGAAGGAAAACGGAGTAAAAACGAGCATAAAAGAGATCGTTAAGAATAAATTGATTTTTTTGAAAAAAGGTGTTGACAACGCAGTTTGGTTGTATTATAATAACGTGGCAATGAAAAAGAAAGATTTATAATGGAGGAAAAAACGATGTCTACTTTTATGAAAAAGCAAGAGCAAGTTGCCCGTAAGTGGTACATTGTGGATGCAGCCGATAAGCCCTTGGGCCGCGTTGCAACCCAGATCGCTACCATCCTGATGGGTAAGCATCGCCCCGACTATACTCCCCACGTGGATGGCGGAGATAGCGTAATCGTGCTGAATGCCGCTAAGGTTGTTCTCACCGGCGATAAACTCAATAAGAAGTTCTACAGATACCATACCGGCCATATCGGCGGTCTGAAAGAGATCAGCTATGGTCGCCTGATGGAAAGCAACCCTGAAAAGACCATTGAACTGGCTGTTAAGGGGATGCTGCCCAAGAACAAGATTGCTGATAAGGCAATGACCCGCCTGAGAGTATTCTCCGGCGCAGAGCATAATCTGGGCGCTCAGAAGCCCGAAGAGTTTGTGAAGTAAGGAGGCCGTAAACGATGTATAATAATGAAGCTTATTTCTATGGCACCGGCAGAAGAAAATCTTCTGTAGCAAGAGTTCGCCTGCTGCCCGGTACCGGTAATATCACCATCAACGGCCGTGCTATGGACGAATATTTCGGCCTGGAAACCCTGAAGATGGTTGTTCGTCAGCCCATGGAACTGACTGGTACTTTGGGTAAATTCGATGTAATCGTGAACGTAGTTGGCGGCGGCGTAAGCGGCCAGGCCGGTGCGATTCGCCATGGCATCACCCGTGCTCTGATCGAGAGCGACGAAACTTTGAAGGCCGTTCTGAAGAAGGCCGGTTTCGTAACCCGCGACCCCAGAATGAAGGAAAGAAAGAAGTACAGCTTGAAAGCTGCTCGTCGTGCTCCCCAGTTCTCCAAGAGATAACCTGTTATCTATATTGCATCTACTCAAGAGGCTTCGGAAACGAAGTCTCTTGTTCTTTTTATG
>JAZNEH010000175.1:0-8742 GCA_045588515.1 Eubacteriales bacterium | reverse complement strand
CTTCATAGTTAGCAGCGATCTCGGTGAACAGCTTGTTAACTACGTCTTCCTTGGTAATGTAAGCAAGAGCCTGACGCTTGCTGTGCAAGGTGTTGGCTTTGCCGAGGGTAATCATTTTTTCGGTCTCTCTACCCACTTCCTTGGCTCTGGTCAAAGTGGTTTCAACGGAGCCATTTTCCAGCAGATAGGTTACCATACCTCTGAGCATCGCCTTACGGTGATCGGTAGGGCGGCCCAACTTTCTATATCCGGACATGAGTAAACCTCCTTTGCAAGGGTGATCAGAGGGGATCCGTCGGGGATCCCGTCTGTTCCCAAATCGTTAATAATTATTCGTCGTCTTTCTTCAGTGCAAGGCCCAGAGAAGCGATCTTGCCGATCACTTCGTCCAAAGACTTCCGGCCCAGATTCCGAACCTTCATCATATCTTCCTCGCTCTTGTTGATCAGATCCTCAACGGTGTTGATGCCGGCTCTCTTCAAGCAGTTGAAGGAGCGAACGGAAAGATCCAGTTCCTCAATGGTCATCCGCAGAGCCGTGATGGTTCTGGATTCTTCTTTTTCCACCATAATTTCAGCATTCTTTGCCTTTTCGGAAAGATCAATAAACAAAGACAAATGTTCATTCATCACCTTGGCAGCCAAGGATACAGCGTCGCTGGCGGAAATAACGGAATTGGTCCAAACTTCCAAAGTCAGCTTATCGAAATCGGTGATCTGGCCAACACGGGTGTTTTCCACCTTATAGTTCACCTTCGTAACCGGGGAGAAATCGCTATCCACAGCCAGCATATTGGTGAGGCCTTCGGTGTAAGCTTTATTCTTCTCGGCGGATACATAGCCACGGCCATGATCCATAATCAGATCGATATTCAAAGTGGCGCCATCGCCTAAAGTTGCCAAAACATGATCGGGGTTCAGGATCTCAACGTCGCTATCGACTTTAATATCGCCGGCGGTAACAACGCAGGGGCCCTTGGCCTCGATATAAACGGTTTTTTGCTCATCGCAATAAAGTTTCGGGATAATGCCCTTAATATTCAGAACGATCTCGGTAACGTCCTCCTTCACCCCTTCGATGGTGGTGAATTCGTGGGGAACGTCGTTGATCTTCGCTGCAACAACAGCGCATCCGGGCAGGGAGGAAAGCAGGATCCGGCGAAGAGAGTTGCCCAAGGTTAAACCGTAGCCCCTCTCTAAAGGATCGGCCACAAAGCGGCCATACTCGCCATTATCACCGACAACCTCGGTTTCGATCCGGGGTCTTTCAATTTCGATCATATCTAAAACCTCCTTATTATCTCACAAAAGCGTGAGTACATTTTGAAAAACATCTTAATCCCCAACGGGAGAATTCGCCTATTATTTAGAGTACAACTCGACGATCAGATGCTTTTCTACAGGAAGATCGATATCTTCGGCATCAGCCACGCCAACCACCTTAGCGGTAGTGCCGTTCAGCTCCAGCCATTTCACAACAGCACGCTTTTCGTTGGCTTCCAAGATTGCTTTCATCTTGGCGGAACTCATGCTATCTTCTTTGATTGCGATCACATCCCCAACTTCAACCAGCAGGGAAGGAATATTTACTTTCTTACCGTTCAAGGTAAAGTGTCCGTGACGCACCAACTGGCGAGCCTCGGGTCTGGACATAGCAAAGCCTAATCTGTAAACAACATTATCCAATCTGCTCTCTACGATAGACATCAGATTGTCACCGGTAACGCCCTGTTTCTTAACGGCCATTTCATAATACTTAGCGAACTGGCTCTCCAGAACGCCATAGTATCTTCTAACCTTTTGTTTTTCTCTGAGCTGCATACCATACTCAGATACTTTCTTTCTGCCCTGGCCATGCTGACCGGGAGCATAAGCACGACGGGAAAGTGCGCACTTATCGGAATAGCAACGTTCGCCCTTCAGGAAGAGCTTTTCGCCTTCTCTGCGGCATTGACGGCAAACTGCGCCAGTATATCTAGCCATCTCGTTATCCTCCTTATACTCTTCTTCTCTTCGGCGGTCTGCAGCCGTTATGAGGGATGGGGGTCACGTCTTTGATCAGAGTGATCTCCAAGCCTGCAGTCTGCAGCGCACGGATCGCAGCCTCACGGCCTGCGCCGGGGCCCTTCACGTAAACTTCAACGGTCTTCAAGCCATGTTCCATTGCAGCCTTGGCAGCGGTTTCAGCAGCCATTTGAGCAGCAAAGGGAGTGCTCTTTCTGGAGCCCTTAAAGCCCATACCACCGGCACTTGCCCAAGAAAGGGCATTTCCGTTTACATCGGAAATCGTAACCAGGGTGTTATTGAAGGTGGAGCGAATGTGAGCGGCTCCACGTTCGATATTCTTTTTCACACGGCGCTTGCCGACAGTTTTCTTAACATTCTTTGCAGCCATTCTTCACTCACTCCTTACTTTTTCTTATTTGCCATGGTTTTTCTGGGGCCCTTTCTGGTGCGGGCGTTGGTTTTGCTTCTCTGGCCCCGTACAGGTAAACCTTTTCTATGTCTAGTTCCTCTGTAGCATCCGATTTCGATCAGACGCTTAATATCCAAAGCAACATTCCGACGCAGATCACCTTCCACAATGTAGCCATCCATTGCGGCACGGATTGCGGCTACTTCATCTTCGGTCAGATCCTTAACACGAGTGTCGGGATTAACACCGGCAGCAGCCAGAATGTCGTTGGAGCTCTTACGGCCAATGCCGTAGATATAGGTCAAGCCGATCTCTACACGCTTTTCCTTGGGTAAATCGATACCAGCAATTCTTGCCATTTGGTTTTACACCTCCATTTTAATCAAGCGGCAAAGGCTATTAGCCTTGTTTTTGCTTGTGCTTCGGGTTCTGGCAAATTACCATCACCTTGCCATGTCTTCTGATAATTTTGCATTTTTCGCAAATGGGTTTAACGGAAGGTCTTACCTTCATTGAAATTACCTCCATTCGTGGAGCCTTATTTGGCTCGCCAAATAATTCTGCCTTTTGTCAGGTCATAGGGAGACATCTCCACTGTTACCTTATCGCCGGGCAGGATCTTAATATAATTCATTCGCAACTTCCCGGAAATATGGGCATGAATCTTATGCCCTTGCTCCAGTTCTACCATGAAATTTGCGTTGGGCATTGCTTCAACAACTACGCCCTCCACTTCAATCATATCTTCCTTTGACATAGGTCCTCCTATTAAATTGAACGGTTTCCCGTTATAAAATAACAAATCTTTTAACTCTATTCAGCGAGTGTCAGGATATGCCCTTCCTGCTCATCAATGAAGAAGGTGTGCTCATAATGGGCGCTGAGCAAACCATCTGCGGTACGCACCGTCCAGCCGTCCTGCTGATCTACCAGAACCCGATCGGTCCCCTGGTTAATCATCGGTTCAATGGCAACGGTCGCGCCCTTCATCAGGCGCATTCCGTGGCCGGCCCGGCCAAAGTTCGGCACATTGGGATCTTCGTGAAGCGCCCGGCCAATGCCGTGCCCCACAAAATCCTTCACCGTTGAATACCCAAATTGGGCCACATAACTATCCACGCAGTTCCCGATATCGCCCAGCCGCACACCGCTTTTCAGCAGTGCATGCACTTGGTGCAGGCTTTCCCGGGTGGCTTCCACTAACCGGCGGGCTTCATCGGAAACGTTGCCCACCAGAAAGGTATTGGCCGTATCTCCGTGATATCCGCCGATATAAGCGCCCACATCCACGCTCACGATATCACCGTCTTTAATCACGATGGAATCAGAGGGGATGCCATGGATCACAACTTCATTGATTGAGATGCAGGCACTGCCCGGGAACCCGCCGTATCCTTTGAAGGAAGGACGGGCACCGTGGGCTCGGATATAACTTTCCACAATCCGATCCAACTCTTTGGTGGTCATCCCCGGTTGGATCGCCTCGCCTGCAGCCTTCAGCGCGCCGCCGGCAATTTGGCCGGCCTTGCGCATCAGGCGAATCTCGCTATCGGCTTTTAAAATCATCATTTTAAGAATGCCTCAATAGCGTTCAGAGTTAACTTCGTGGTTTCGGCCAGTTCCTCCTGGCCTTCCACCGTTACCAACTTGCTTCTTTCTGCATAGAATGCTTTCAGAGGCTCTGTGGTTTCGTGATAAGTGTTCAACCGATCCAGAACCGTTTCCGGTTTATCATCCTTGCGGATAATCAGTTCCGTATTGCACTCATCGCAATGCTTGTTATCTTTAGAGGGCTTAAAATCAATATGATAAGTCATTCCGCAAGCGGGGCAAACCCGACGGCCGCCCATCCGCTTCACGATCTTTTCATCGGCCACTTCCAAAGAGAGGGCCAGATCAATCTCGATGCCCATCCGTTCCAAAGCCTCAGCCTGAGGAATGGTACGGGGGAACCCATCCAGAATGAATCCGTTTTTGCAATCTTCTTCAGCCAGCCGTTCCCGGATCATTCCAATCACCGTTTCATCGGGCACCAACTTGCCGGCATCGATCAAACTTTTCGCCTGCAAGCCCAATTCAGTTCCGTTATGGATCGCAGCCCGGATCATATTACCGGTGGAGATGGTGGGAACTTGATAATGACTTGAGATATTTTCCGCCTGGGTTCCTTTTCCGGCACCCGGCGCACCTAAAAGAATTAACTTCATGATACGCACCTTTCCTTATTCAAGGAAGCCCTTATAGTGACGCATCAGCATCTGGGATTCCAAAGTCTTAACGGTTTCAATGGCAACGCCAACAACGATCAGCAGTGTGGTACCGCCGATGGCGATGGAGGCCAGATTCTGATTAATCATTGCAATAATGTTGGGGATGGCAGAAACCAAGCCCAAGAAGATTGCGCCGATCAGGGTAACACGGTTCAAACTCTTGGAAATGAAGTCTGCAGTGGATTTACCCGGGCGAATACCCATGATAAAACCGCCGTTTTTCTTCAGATTGTTGGCAACTTCAACAGGGTTGAAGGTGATGACCGTGTAGAAATAACTGAAGAATACGATCAGCAGGAACATCACGATCATATAAAGCCAGCCGCCAACGTTGATAGCATTCACAACAGCACCGAACCAACCTTCTTTCAGTTTGGGGAAGAAGTTGGCGATGGTGGGAGGCAGCATCACAAAGGATTGGGCAAAGATGATGGGCATAACGCCAACCATATTAACCTTGAGCGGAATATTGGTGTTCTGACCGCCATACATTTTGCGGCCCTTCACCTGCTTTGCATACTGAACCGGGATCCGGCGCTCACCGTTGGTAACGAACACAACGAAACCAACCAGAGCGATGGTGCCCAGCAAGAATGCAATGGCCAGAATCGCATTCACAGCGCCTGCGGTTACATTGGCAACAAAGATGTTCGCCATACCGGGGATACCGGAAACGATACCGGCAAAGAGCAGGATGGAAATTCCGTTGCCGATGCCTCTTGCATTAATCTGCTCGCCCAGCCACATAATGATGGCTGCGCCGGCAGCAAAGGTGAACACGATAACCAGTGCGCCGAATACCCCTGCATCCTCAGCCACCACGTCAGCGGTGTTCTTCAGGATGGTGTAGTAACCAAAGCCCAGCAAAAAAGCGAGGGCGATGGAGAGGTAACGGGTCCATTTTTCCATAATCTTTCTGCCCCGTTCGCCGTCTTCCTTCATCAACCGCTCCAAGGGAGGGATGGCAACCATCAGCAACTGCATAATGATGGATGCGTTGATGTAGGGAGAGATGGAAAGGGAGAAGATGGTGGCATTTTCCATGGCGCCACCGGACATAATGTTCAAATAGGAAAAGATATTGTTGGTGGAAGCATAACCAGCGAAGAGTTCGCCCATCGCCTCCGCATCCAAAAACGGAACGGTGATGTTACAACCCAGCCGGAATACTACCAAGATCAAAGCGGTGAACAGGATCTTCTTTCTCAAATCCTGGATTTTCCAGGCATTAACGAAGACGCTGAACATATTACATCACCTCAACCTTTCCGCCGACAGCTTCAATTTTCTCCTTAGCGCCGGCAGTTACTTTAACTGCCTTAACAGTGAGTGCCTTGTCAACGGAACCGGTGCCGATTACCTTCAAGCCGTCCAATGCCTTCTTGGCATAACCGGCTTCGATCACAGCGTTAATATCAACAACATCGCCTGCGTTGAAAGCATTCAGGTTATCCAGATTGATAACCACATACTTCTTGGCAAAGATATTATTGAAGCCACGCTTGGGTAAACGTCTTTGCAAAGGCATCTGGCCGCCTTCAAAGCCGAGGCGGATGCTGCCGCCGGAACGGGCTTTCTGACCCTTATGGCCATGGCCGCCGGTCTTACCGTTACCGCTGGCAGGGCCACGGCCCTTTCTCTTAGCAACAGTGGTGGATCCGCTTACAGGAGTCAGTTCGTGTAATTTCATACTATTTCCTCCTCCTTATTTCACATTTTCAACCTTGATCAGGTGAACGATTTTTTTGATTTTACCTGCGGTGCAAGCATTTTCAGGCTGAATGGTGGAATCGTTGATCTTCTTCAAACCCAAAGCATGGGCAGTGGCGATCTGATCGTCCTTGCAACCGATGGTGCTCTTCACCAAGGTGATTTTAACTTTAGAAACTTTAGCCATTTTTCAGTTCCTCCTTAACCCAAGATCTCTTCGACGGTCTTGCCGCGCTTTGCAGCAACGGTAGCGGCGTCGCAGCAGGAAGTCAGGCCGGCCAAAGTAGCGTTAACAACGTTTCTCTGGTTTCTGGAACGCAGGGCCTTAGTTCTGATATCCTTAATACCAGCCATTTCCAGTACAGCACGAACAGCGCCGCCGGCGATAACACCGGTACCGGGAGCGGCAGGTTTCATAATAACCATAGAAGCGCCGAACTTACCAACAACCTCGTGGGGAATGGTGGTGTCCTTCATACTGATGGTTACCATATTTTTCTTAGCATCTTCAATACCTTTGCGGATTGCTTCGGGTACTTCAGCAGCCTTGCCCATACCGGCGCCAACGCGGCCTTTGCCGTCGCCAACAACGATCAGAGCAGAGAACTTCATGATCCGGCCGCCCTTAACGGTCTTAGAAACGCGGTTCAGGGACACGACTCTCTCTTGGAGTTCTTCATTTGCATTATAATTAGCCATTATTCTTCTCCTCCAATTAGAATTTCAGTCCGCCTTCACGGGCGCCATCAGCCAGTGCCTGAACACGGCCGTGGTAAACAAAACCGCCTCTATCGAAAACAACTGCTTCGATTTTCTGAGCCAGCGCACGTTCTGCAACCAAAAGGCCCACCTTCTTAGCAGCATCTTTGTTGCCGCCGTATTCGGTGAAGTCCTTTTCCAAAGAACTTGCGCTAACCAGGGTCTTGCCGTTTACGTCATCAATAATCTGAGCGTAGATGTTCTTTGCAGAACGGAATACGCACAGGCGGGGGCGCTCGGGAGTACCGGAGATTTTGGAGCGTACCCGTTTATGTCTTTTAATTCTTGCAGCATTGCTGTCAGGTTTCTTAACCATAATCGTATCCTCCCTCTATTATTTAGCGCCTTTACCGGCTTTACCTTCTTTATGCTTAACCACTTCGTCAACATACCGCACACCGGCACCCTTATAGGGTTCGGGGGGTCTTTTGAAACGAACATTGGCAGCAAAGTGGCCAACCAACTGCTTATCAATACCGGAGATCACAACCCGGTTGGGAGCGGGAACTTCGATGGTGATCCCATCAACAGGTTCCATAATCACCGGATGAGAATAACCCAGGTTCATATTCAGGGTTTTGCCCTGCAACTGAGCTCTGTAACCAACACCACGGATCTCAAGTTCCTTGGAGTAGCCCTTGGTCACACCTTCCACCATATTGGAAATCAGGGTTCTGGTGAGGCCGTGCAAAGAACGATGTTCTTTTGCATCATCGGGGCGGGTAACCAAGATTTCATTGTTTTCCATAGCGATTGCCATATCGGGATGCATGGTCTTGGTCAGAGTGCCCTTGGGGCCCTTGACAGTGATGGTATTGTCACTGCCGATTTCAACGTTAACACCTTCGGGAATAGTGATCGGTTTTCTACCAATTCTCGACATCAGAATTCCTCCTATCTTACCATACGAAGGCCAGCACTTCGCCGCCTACGCCATTCTTTCTGGCCTGCTTATCGGTCATCACGCCTTTAGAGGTGGAAACGATCGCAATGCCAAGGCCTTTCATAACGCGAGGCATATCCTCAACGCCGGCATAGATCCGCAAGCCGGGCTTGGAGATCCGCTTCAGGCCCTGGATGATCCGAGCCTTGTTCTCGCCGTACTTCAGGGTGATCACAATGTTGCCCTGATGGCCGTTTTCTTCAACTTTCATATCTTTGATGAACCCTTCATCGAGCAGGATCTGGCAAATTGCCTTCTTCATGTTCGAAGCAGGAATTTCAACAGTTTCGTGTTTAGCAGAGTTTGCGTTCCGGATTCTGGTGAGCAAATCTGCGATGGGATCAGTAATCTGCATTCTTTACTCCTCCTTACCAGCTTGCTTTCTTAACGCCGGGAATCTGGCCCTTATAAGCCAGTTCACGGAAGCAAATTCTGCAGATGCCGTAGTTACGCAGATAAGCGTGAGGACGACCGCAGATTTTGCATCTGTTGTACTCTCTCGTGGAGAATTTCTGGGTCTTTTGCTGCTTTAAGATCATAGATTTCTTAGACATTTTAAAATTCCCCCTCTTACTTCTCAAAAGGAGCGCCAAACAGAGTCAGCAGCTCTTTTGCTTCTTCATCGGTAGTAGCGGTGGTAACGAA
>JAZNEH010000174.1:0-6428 GCA_045588515.1 Eubacteriales bacterium | reverse complement strand
GATCGGCAAATTTAGCCAAATCTTTATTGGACATCCCTTTGCATTTTTCAGCCACGCCGGAAAGCCGCCGAATGGCCGCCAGCAGGCGATCAAAAACATTTTGGCTTCGGCGGGCTTTTGCATCTTTTTTCACCAGCCGTTCCTTATTTCCTTCTGCGAGGCAATCCCCGGTGATGGGATCATAAACCGAGCCGTTATAGGGCGCCCGAGCGGGATAGCCCAGTTGGGCAGTGATGATCGCCGCAAATTCATCGCAAACCGTATCATTTCCGTGGTTTACAAAAACCTGAGGTACATTTTGCAGATTGCTGAGCCAATCCAACATAATCCGCTGATCGGCGTGGCCGCTGATGCCGTCCATCGTTGCAATTCGGGCGTTCACCTGGATCGATTCTCCAAAGATCTTCACCGATTCCCGGCCATCCTGTAATTGACGGCCCATAGTTCCTTCGGCCTGATAGCCCACGAACAAAATGGTGCTATCCGCCCGCCAAAGATTATGTTTCAGATGATGGCGGATGCGGCCTGCTTCACACATTCCGCTGGCAGAAAGGATCACTTTAGGCCGTTTATCTTCGTTAATAGCCATTGATTCCTGGCTGGTGACCGAAACCTGCAGACCGGGGAATTCCAACACATTAATTCCCCGCTCAATGAGGGCCAGCATCTCTGCATCATAGTAATCTGTTAGATCACCGAAATATATTTTAGTGGCCTCCACAGCCAAAGGGCTATCCACCACAACAGGAAAATGAGCGTGGCCCTTAACCAATCCTTTTTCCTTGATTTCCCGCAAAAGATATAAAAATTCCTGGGTGCGCCCCACCGCAAAGGAAGGAATCACCACATTCCCGCCCCGATCGAACGTGTCTTGCAGAACTTCCGTTAATTGGGCCACATAATCCTTCCGTTCGCCGTGGAGCCGGGTTCCGTAGGTAGATTCGATCACCACCGCATCGGCATATTCCGGCTGTTCGGGATCCCGGATCAGAGGGCGGTTAACGTTCCCCAGATCCCCGGAAAAGAGCAATACCTTGGTTTCGCCGTTTTCTGTAACGGAAACTTCAATACTGGCCGAGCCCATCAAATGGCCGGCATCCAAAAAGCGAACTTTGATGCCTTCAGCGGGTTCGATCACCTGATGGTAATGGCAAGGAACAAAACATTCCAACGTGTGTATTGCATCCTCCACCGTATAAAGAGGCACATAAACCGACTCCCCGGAGCGTTTGGCTTTTCGGTTTCGCCATTCGGCCTCCTGCTCCTGAATATGGGCGGAATCCTGCAGCATAATGCCGCAAAGTTTAGTTGTGGCGCCGGTGGCGTAGATGGAACCACGAAAACCCTGGGCCCCCAGCATCGGCAATTTGCCGGAATGATCGATATGAGCGTGGGTCAGCAACACAAAATCAATCTCTGCCGGTAACAGGGGCAGATCGCTGTTTTCATAGATATCCCCGCCCTGCTCCATTCCGCAATCAATCAGGATCTTTTTACCGGCTGCTTCCAACAAAGTGCAAGAACCGGTTACTTCGTGAGCGGCACCTAAAAAATGCAGTTTCATCTTAAAACTTCCTTTCAATCTATAAACCAAACGTTTGCGTTCGTGGAAGAAATCGCCACCGCTCCTGCAGAAAGAGCGGCCAGAACGTCTTCTTTATCCCGAATCATTCCTCCGGCAATAATCGGCTTGCCGGTGGTTTCCGCCAAAAGGCGGATGATCTTAGGCATCACGCCGGGAAGCACTTCCAGGCAATCTGCCGGGGAACTGTTTTTTGCAATATTTTCCAATACCCGGGAATCCAGCAGAAAATACCGCTGGATGGTGAACATCCCCAATTGATGGGCATAGCGAATCAAAGAACTTTTGGTGGAAATAATGCCATCGGCCCGGGTTTGGTTCGCCAGAAAATCCACGCTCACATCCTTGGGGGCCAGGCCATCGATCAAATCGATATGCACGATAGCAACCTTACCGGCCGCCTTGATTTTTTCCACCAATCCGGCCACTTTGCAGATATCTCCATAAAGCAAAAAGATCACCCGGCTTTTGCTTTCCAAGCAACGTTCTAATTCTTCATCACTTTTGGCGGCGGCCACAATGGGCACTTCCTCCAGCCATTCCAATAATTGTTCACGCATGGGTCTTCTCCCCTTTCATCTTCATTATAGAATTTTTTTCGGGGAGTGTCAACCAATAAAGAAAAAGATACACAACGCACCAAATCAAAATACCGCCGATGATCCGCAGTAAATTCCCCCGCACCGGCAACAGGCTCCAAAGAGCGGTTGCCAGGCCGGCGGCAGAGAGCGGTTTTAAGATCCACTCCATCCAATTCAGGCTCATCCGGCAGGAGCGCAACAGGGTTCCCACGTTCAAGGAAGAGATCATCAGATTGCTGAACACCATCACCCCTAAAAACCCCTTCATTCCGCAAAGGGGCACCAAAACGGTAATCAGCAAAATACGAAGCACAGAATCCACCGTGTTATTTCGCAGGGTTTTCGCCTGAAGATCCATCCCTTTTAGTAGCCCATCGGCAATGGTATCTAAATACATAAAGGGCGTGATCGGTGCCAGCACCCGAAGCATCATTCCGGCTGTTTCGCTATGAAAGAGCAATTGGCCGAATTCACGGCCATAGACGAAAAAGACCCCAGAGATCATCACCGAAAGGCAAATGGTGATATTCAGAGCTCGATCAATGATCCTGCGTGTGGCATTCCAATCCCGTCGGGAGGCTGTATCAGTTACTTCGGGCACTAAAAGCGAAGAAAGGGCCGTCAGAAAGGAGGCAGGAAAAAATAAAAGCGGGATCGCCATTCCCTTCAGGGCCCCGAATTCTGCCAATCCCTGCTGATAACTGCCGGAATAGCGGGCAATCGCCAAAGGGATCAACATATTTTCTGTGGAATGAAGGGCCGTTGAAAGATAGCGGGAGGCTGCCACCGGCAGAGCGATCCGCCGAATACTGCCCCGCATCGCCTTTTCCGGTTTCACCCGCTGGCGGCTCCGGCCATAGGCGATCCATAAAAACAGGCAGGATGCTCCTTCGGAAACTGTATTCGCCAAAACGGTCATCCCCAGCAGAAAATCCAAACTCCGATCCCGGAAAAAGAGCAAAACCGCCCCAGAGATCACCAAGCGAATGGTTTGCTCTGTGATCTGAGAAAGGCAATTCGGCAATACTTCCCGCCTAGCCAGAAAATAGCCGGAAAAGCACCCGGAAATTGCCATAAAGGGCAAAGAAAACGCCAGCACCCGCAACGCTAAGGCACAGGCACCGTTCCCGATCCAAAGCCCCGCTAAAAAGCGACTGCCCAAAAACAGCAACACACCCGCTCCGCAACTTAAAAAGGCCGCCCATTTCAGGCAGGAATAAAACGACCCCACTGCTTTCCCCGGCTGCGAAAGCGCAAAATACTGCGCCACCAACCGAGTAACTGCCACGGCGATCCCCGACTGTGCCAAAGTAATAAACAGATTATAAACGGTAAAAACAAGGGAATAAAGCCCCATTCCGGCCTCGCCCAAAACGTTTGCCAGCAGAACCCGCAGCAATAGCCCTGCCGCCCGCAATAAAAGGCCGGTGGCGGTCAGTAAAAATGCATTTTGCATAAATTTTTTATGATCCATAAATTCACCCCATATTATCTATGTGATGAAAAAATAAAATATCCAAATAAAAAAAGCCCCTCCGGGGCTTTTCATCATTGGATAGAGCTTAAAAAGTTTTCGTAGGCATCGTCGAAGGCTTCATAGGGCGAAGGGTTGCCGCCGTTGGTGCTTTTGCATTGGTTATCGGAATATTCCATTCCCACCGCAAAGAGCTCCCCGACGGAAAGGTCTACCCCTGCCTTTTGCGCCAAACGGCAGAAGGAAAGCAAGGGCTCCCCTTCATTCCGGGTATTTAACAGGCTTTGGCGCAGGTCTTCGTCTGCCTTGGCCAATTGTGTCAGCCGATCAAGTTTTTGGAACGTAGTCATCAATGGTTTCTCCTTCCATTCCGGTTTCGAACACCGCACCGTCGGGCAACGGAGGCTGGGGTACGTTATTGGAATCCTTATATTCCGGGAGTTTAGAGGAGCGGGCGGCATCGAACACCAGGGTCTGACCTTGGATCTTGAA
Source organism: Eubacteriales bacterium (assembly GCA_045588515.1). Taxonomy (GTDB): domain Bacteria; phylum Bacillota; class Clostridia; order Oscillospirales; family QAKW01; genus QAKW01. The sequence continues at coordinate 2,299 of JAZNEH010000174.1, read as the reverse complement.
AGTATAGGTATTGAGCCCGTCTTTAGTCTTCAAGATCAAATCGTCCCCTACCCGCTCATAATGGCCGTAGGCCAAGTAGCTGCTATAGGTGGAATAGCAAAAATCAAAGGACTGATCCGCCAGAAACAGGTTCAGGGCCGGCGCCATCGGCTCGTTTGACTCCGGATAGGTGAAATAAAGGATCGTAACCTTTTTCTTTTCCGCCGGAATGGAGAGAACCGCCTCGGTACGATAGAGCCAGCGGATAAAGGAACTGTCTTTATTGGGTATGATCATTTCCGGGACGTCGTAATGGCCGGTGGCGTAATAAACGGTTCCATCCTTTTGCGCCAGCACCAGGTACAAGCAACCGTCTTTCTTGACCTCGTAGGCAATTTTATTATTTTTACGCAGAGTGGCGGCATCGGTCTTTTCTTCCCAGATCTGAGCGCTGACAAACCGCTGATCAAAATTTTCTTCGGTCAAAGTGATGGGCGTTACCAAGCCGCAATCCTGCCAGACATTGCGCTCATAAACCTGCAGGCTGATGCCGTTCTGATGCTCCCGCAGGCCGATGCAGGGCGCACCGCCCGCCGTTTGCACGAAGGAAAAGCCACCGTGGGTATAAGTCATAGCGATGGGGTTATACAACCGGATCTTATGGTTGGCGATCCCCTCTTTTAATTGAAAATCTACCCGGATGGTGTGTTCTTCTCTGCCAACACGGAATTCGCTTTCAAAGCGATATAGGCCTTCCATGCTGATATCATAATGATGAATGGGATAGACGTGGGAACGCTTTTTCCCGGGGGATAGCGGGTAGGCCGGCAATTCAAAGTTCGCCTCTCCCCGCAAGGGTTCCACCCATTCCTCCCCTTCCGCCCGGTATAATTTAAAGGGGTCGCCGAATTCCATCTCCTGATCCGAATCATTGATCCAGGTTACGGTAATTTCCTGCCCGATGACAGAAGTCAATTCCAGAGATACGCCGGGATAGGAGGAAACCGTTTCTAAAACGTTAAAATTCAAATTTTCATTTTTTCTTTTTGCAATGGGATCTGTTAAGAAGCATACTGCTAATGCAATGCTCATCAGCAGGGCCACCAGAATGATCCAAAAGGCGGGCTTTTTATAATGCAGCACCGATCTGACCCGTTGCGCCACCCCCACCTCTCCAAAGGCCAAAGGACAAGCGGAGATCAATCGGCGGGGGGCGCTGCATTGCAGCAATGCCCGGGAATAGGCCTTTTTATCATCGATCCCCATTTCACGGATCACCCTTTCATCGCAGGCCATTTCAATATCCCGGCAAAGCAGAATATAGGCGATCCACATCAGCGGATTGAACCAATGAACGGTCAGCAGTAAAAAGCCCAAGGGCTTCCACCAATGATCCTTTCGCTTCAGGTGGGCCTGTTCGTGGGCGATGACGTAGGCCTGCTCTTCCCCGCCCAAAGAGGAGGGCAAAAAGATCTTAGGACGGATCACTCCCAAGATAAAGGGCGTATCCACCCCGTCGCAGACGTAAATCCCATCCCCCAAAGGCAGGCGGGCCCGCACCTTCAAAGCGATGCGCAAATAACTGATGGCAACATACAGGAACAGCACCACCATCCCCAGCACCCACAAATTCTCCACCAAAAAGAGCCAGATCTGTAAAGGATTTACACTTGTCATCGGATTGGCGGCGGAGGATTCCGACAAAATGGGATTCACCACCGCATTGATGGCCGGCACCCCGCTTTGGATGGCGGGGCTTTGTTCATAAACGATCTCCGGCGGCACTGTTTGGGCGCTGGGCAACAGGCTTAAAATACTTTCGATGGAGAAGGGCCAGATCAGCCGAAGGCCCACCAGCCCCCAAAGCAGGCAATGGATGGCCTTAGGCACCCGCTTCATCAAAGGGCGCAACACCATAACCACAAGGGCCAGCCAGCCGGCAGAAATACTCATATTCAGAAGTTTTAAAAACAGTTGATCCAGCATCGTTTAATCCTCCTGATAATCTTCAATCATTTTGCGAAGTTTTTCCACATCCTCCGAGGAAAGTTTTTTGCGGGAGGTGAAAGCCGCTAAGAAGGCGGGCAAGGAACCCCGGAAGGTATCTTCCACGAACTTTTCACTTTGCATAGCGTAAAAATCCTTCCGGCTGATCAGAGAAGTGACAACGCCCCCTTGATTTTGAAAGATGCCCCGTTCGCACAACTTGCGCAACACCGTATAGGTGGTGGGCTTTTTCCAGTTCAGTTCCTTTTCGCAGAGCTTGACCAATTCCCCGGAGGGCAAAGGTTCCTTTTGCCAGATGATATCCGCAAAGCGG
>JAZNEH010000173.1:0-1828 GCA_045588515.1 Eubacteriales bacterium | reverse complement strand
GAGCGCAGGAACTGACAGATAAATTCACATTGACTTGCGACGGCAGAAAGTTCACGGCATCGTTCGATGAAAACGGCTGTTTTACCATGCCTTTGCCGGAATCGGATGAACCGGTAAAGATCCGGCTGGAAAAGTGCGGCGAAAAGTACCCGGTATTTTATTCCGTTGCCACGTGCAACCCCGGCTGAGAAAAAAAGCTGCGAATTCAGCTTTTCAGCTGGAATGATTCTGAAATGGATAAAACTCTCGTTCCGGAGATAATTTATGAAGAAAATCCGGATTGGGTGAATCTTTACTACGCCGCCTGGCAATCAGCATGGACGCATATATTTTCCACCCGCGGCGCACCGGTTTCCTGGCGATTATGTAATAAAACTAAAGACCCTGCTGAACGTTCTATATTTTTGGCGTTTTTTTCAACGTTTTTCCGCTATTTTTTCAATAAAAACGCACACTCTTGTCCTTCACTTTTCGCCCTTTTAAGCCTGTCAGAAAATATACAGCGGCTCCGATCCGTTTCTAACGTTTTTAGGTGCGATTTTCGATCTTAAAGCCAAACAGATATATTTTATCACATTATTGGAAACGTTGTGTTTTTTCTGCGAATCGGCAAATACATTATACAGCCGCTTCCACTTGGAAAAAGATTGCCCCGGATCAAACAAAGATGCGTTTCTTAAAATCATTTCAATGGCGGAATGAGAATGAATATTCCCGAAAAACTTTGCCAATTCCTCTAATATATTTGCTGAGAATGGTGGAATGTTGGCCATTTTATATTTCTTTCCCTTTGATATTGATTACTGATAACTTTTTCCCAGAAATTCCATACGCCTGCGGGATGTTCTCGGTCTGGAAAACAGCAAGGTATTGTTTCATATTGGGAGCCAGTTTGCCGGAAAGCATTTCGTCCAGAAGCATCCAAGAAACCGGGCCTTCGGTTCATAGCGCCGCTGTAACTGCTGGTCTTGAACAGAAAGACAAAATATTGAGATTGCTTCACTGGGGTATACCACTGGATGTACCCAGTGGGAATCACGGCTGTTATCGTCAGGCCCGTTTTGTCCTCTAAATCCATCTTCGCAGTATGCTATTCAACTTCCATAGAGCCTTTACATCAACGCCAAAAGAGGCTCCCGTGAATCACATAAAAGTACAAAATCCCCGTGCGTTCCGTCCTTTATATTTGGGTACATCTTAATAAGTTTTTCCACGCGATTTTCGCTATCGAGGCCTTCTTTTTGATGTATTGAACATTCCTTAACTTGTGGCTTCTCTACATTCAATTCCCTAATAACATATGACGAGTTTCGTACTTCCAAAAGCCAATTGTCATCAAGAATAATATTTGTACCACAACTCTCACGGTTGACTGTTCCTACGTGCATCAAAAACGGATCGTAAGAATTTTCAGATGCTTTTTGTTTTTGATGTAACACTAAAAATTCATATGGCCGCTCATTAAAATCTTCCCACCAATATCTTCCATATCGGGACGGACGGAAATTATCATATTTCACGTAGTAATATCTCCACGGATAGTTCTGACAATCCTCACAGTTTTGTATAAAAGCATTTATAATCTCTCGTAGTTTATCGTCAGTAAAATAACTGCATCGTGACAAAAGGTCCGCCAGAATATTTTTTGTTGACTCAAAACCATTAAGCGCACTTTTGTGAAAGAGCGTTTTCCACGCAAAACCTTCCCTCATTGATGATCCGAGTTGATAACGTCGCCCATTGCGATCTTTTTGTTTGTAATCACCAATTGAAAGCAATGCGCAATCAACAAGATCCCAATTACATTTGAAAAGCGAACCGAATCGTG
>JAZNEH010000172.1:0-2319 GCA_045588515.1 Eubacteriales bacterium | reverse complement strand
TATTTTTTTGATTTCATTCAATGATGCCCTTCTCGGGTGGCACAAACGGCCGGGGCGGTTTGCGCCGGAGCGGGGTATAAAGGAATTTTCGGCAACTAAAATCTGCGCGCACCAATCCTTTTTTGGCGCAGATCACATCTTCGGTGCCCAAAATCGGCTTGCCATGTTCACAGTAAGCGCAAATTTTTTCAATATCCTTAGAAAAGATCATAATAAACCTCTTTTTAATTGTTTTAATTTATTATAAACCTTTTTGCGAAGTTTGTCAAAGACTATTATAAAAATGCCGGGAAAACTTAAAAAAATCAGGCTCAACCAAAAATTTGTATTTAGAAACAGGCAGAAAAAGGGCATTAGAACTGCATATAGAATTTTTCCGCAAAACATTGGCCAAATAGGAAGATTGTGATCCACCAAATAGGTGCCGTTTTGCATCATCACAGAAATTCCTGAAAATCCAACTAAGGTGGCAATGGGGTAAAAATTGCTGGAGGGCAGTTTGGAAAGGCCGCCAACTAATTCAATGATTCCATATAAATATGCCCCGGAAGGCAGATTCTCAAATAGGGCAGAAATCGCCGAAAAGAAGGTGATATATACCGTTAAAGATAAACTGCCGGTAGCCGCAGAAGAAAAACTCTGGGTGATGGTGGTCAAAAATGGTGTATAGGTATTTTCCTTTACAGGTGTTCCTTCAAAAGAACGAAGAATAGCGCCTATATTAAAGGAAATCAGTAACTGGGCGATATAGAGATAAAGACCCATTCGGGTGTTGTTTATAAGCATTTTCCCCAAATAGGCAATCAAGAAGGCCGGCGAGGCGTTGGAACAGCAAGTTGATAGGCGGATGGTTTGTTCCCTGCTAATAAGGCCTCGTCGATAGCATTGAGTGATGGTGCGAATTCCCAGCGGAAACCCGCAAAGATGGGATGTAATCCAAAGTGTGAAGGTTGGGGGAAGGGGGATGGCATCGATCCATTCGCCAATGATTCCGCAAAGGATCATAGAAGGAAACAATGCCGGCAAAACAAATTGATAACTTAATTCTAATCCGGCCCGCACTCCGCTTCCCAACGGTTGTGAAATAAAAATACTTCCCAGAAGTAAAAAGAATAAAATCAATATCCAGATAAACTTTGTTGCTTTTTTCATACTGAAATCCTATGCGAGCCGCATAAAAATAATACGAAATGAGGGATAGATTTGAAGCGACGCAATAAACGAAAAAAACAATATAATGCAATCCAGCGGTTTGCTAAAATGCTGGATCTTCCGGAATTTGCCATAGGCCGAGATGAATGTATTGAAATCTGGGGCGGAAACACGGTTTTAGTGGAGGGTGCCCGGGGCGTTCATACGTATGAACCGGAACTCGTTAGGATCCAAATGAAAAAATATCGGTTGGTTTTAAGAGGGGAAGAATTTGATCTGGCCCATTTCGGCAATGGTTGCCTGCGGGTCACCGGGGTGTTAAAACAGTTGGAGTGGGAGGAATAATATGAACGATTATTTGGCCTTTTTTGCCGGTAGGGTGCGTGCGGAGGCGAAGGGCAATCAATTAGAAGGATTTATCAACGGTTGCCATCGCCGCAATATCCGCTTACTTCACCTCAAAAGGATCGATGAAAACCATCTGGAATTCTCATTGGCCCGGCGTGCGTTTCGCCGTTTGCGGGAGCCGGCTTTTCGATCCGGAACCAGAATTCGAATCTTAAAAAAATCCGGCTTATTTATGGCTATTCGCCCTTTTAAAAGGCGTTGGGGACTATTGATTGGTCTTGTTTTGTTTATGTGGCTCGTTTATTATGGGTCTTGTTTTGTTTGGCGGGTTGAAGTGAAGGGGTGTAAAACCATCTCATCGACTCAAATAACTGAAGATTTAAAAGAATACGGCCTTTCTGTGGGCTGTTCACGCAAAATTGATGTGAACAAAATGGAAAACCTATATCTGATCGGCAATGATAAAATCGCTTGGATCTCCATCAATATTCGTGGAACCACCGCCTATGTGGAGGTGCGGGAACAGGGAGTACCTCCTAAAATGCTGGACGCCTCTATTCCAACCAATATTTATGCGCAGCGAGATGGGATCATCCGCTCTGTTAACGCCTATGGCGGAACGCCATGCGTAACAGAGGGGCAACCGGTTTTGGCCGGCGATCTTTTGGTAACAGGCGATTGGACCGATTCCTATGGAATTCGCCGTTTATCCCATTGTATGGCAACTGTTCGGGCTGAAACAACCCGAAAAACGCAAATTGAAATTCCATTTCAGGAAATTCAACGTCAAGTCGGATCGTAGCCATGTCGTTCTGTGAG
>JAZNEH010000171.1:0-6675 GCA_045588515.1 Eubacteriales bacterium | reverse complement strand
TTGCAGAAATCACGCCAAAGGCGTGTATATCATCAATTCCGCAGGAATTGCATATCATCAACACGAAGTTTTGTATATCATCATTGCGAAAAGAAATGCAGCCTGCGGCTGATGATATACACCTTCGGTGATGAGATGCACCCTTGCGCGGGATGATATACCATTGCTTTCGCAATGGATAAAAAATCGACAGGTCGAAACCTGTCGATTTTTGGTGGAGATAGTAGGATTCGAACCTACGACCCCTTCGATGTGAACGAAGTGCTCTGACCAGCTGTGCTATACCTCCGTTTGGTGATTCTTATTTTACTCCTCTTGATGTAAAAAGTCAATGGTAAAAATAAAAAAATCAATGAGATTTACGTTTTTTCTTTTCCATTAATAATTTGGCATAGTCCATCAGGTCTTCCAGCATTTCTGCATCGGCCAGTTCCGCATCGGCACCCCAGAGGATCTCCTTTAAAAACGGTTGTTCTTCCCGGGCGTCACCCATTAAATAATCCAGCGATACCTCAAAATATCGGGCGATTTTATTTAAAACCTCTGTTTTGGGAATGCGCCCGTTTTTCCAGTTGAGTAAATTGCCGGAAGAAAGGCCCATCTCCTGCAACCCTTTAGAAGGGCTGATTCCCCTTTTCCGACAAAGTTCGGCATACCGTTGATAAAACATCGACATTTTCTCCTGTTTTTTATTGTTTGTTTCTCCAAACTTTTTGCCCGAGCACCAAAAGTGCTTGACAAAAGCGGCTAAAACTTTTAAAATAATCTCACGAATGTGAGAAAAATATTTGGGTTTATGAAAATAATATCACAAATGTGAATGAAAGTCAAGTGAAAAAGCAAACGGCTGGCTCGATCGTGGGAAAAGAAAGGAGGGAAGAACCGGGGGGGACCGTGCAACCGTCTGTATAATTAATAAGGAGGAATCAAAATGTTAAAAGGAATCATCGTAGGCCAAAGGCTTGCGATCCAAAAATCAACGATCGTTGCAGATACGATCAATTATTTAACGGCTCAATTTATCTTTAAAACTGAAGATTGGGCAGAACTTGAAAAGTGGGCCCATTTCCGTCAAGGGGAAACGGTCTATGATGTAAAACTGGCGGAGGATGCCATTCCCGCCGCAGGTGGATTAAATCTGCCGGCCGGCCGTTGGGAACTTTATCTTCACGGCAGTTGCTATGAGAATGGGCAGGTCGTTCGCCGGATTACTACCCAGCCTGTTGCGTTCACAGTAAAGGAATCCGGGTGTCTGGAAGGGGAAGTCTTGCCGGTAACCCCAGCCAGTCTGGGGGAACAACTGGAGGCTCGAATTCAATCTCTGGAACAAAGGGAAAGCGCTGGAACTACCTTTATCCCATCCGTTTCAGAGGATGGGATTCTATCTTGGAGCAACGACGGCGGATTGGAAAATCCGGAGCCGGTGGATTTAGCGGGCTATACCGCCACAGAATTGGATGAAAAATTGAAGACCAAAATTCCCTATGAGGCGATGTCCTATGGTTCTTTCACCATCACAGCCGATCTGAGTTCGTTTGTAACGTCTATGATGTTGGCAACCTTAGCCGGGGATCATCCCGACTATAAATTCTGGATCAAAAATACAGTGGATGGCTATTATTATCATTGCTCCCTCAACGACTTTTTGGATAGTTTTTCCGGCGGAACGGCGCTGCAACCGGCCGAAACCCTGCCGCCCTGGGCCTCGGTTTTGAAAGATAAAACTGCAGAAACCTGGAACTTCACGCTGGAAGATGGCTCTGTGATCACAAAACAGGTGGTGGTCGGCTGATGGATTTTTCAAAGATCACGCAAATCTCTATTCCGGAAGGAAACGTGGTGGAAATTGCAAACGATCAGGGCGTTTTATGGCGAAAAAATAATCTCTCGGAATAGGAAAAAGGTAAAGTTTATTTTTTTAGTTGCAATTCTCAGGAAAGTGTGTTAATATATAGAATATAATAGTATACTTATGAGAAAATTCTACCAATAGGGGGAAGAAAAATGAAGGCAACAGCATTCAAAAAAGTGATGGCGGCTTTGCTGATGGCGGCGTTGTTTATCTGCGCTATGCCCATGGCAGTGTCAGCCGAAACCGGCCTGGCATTTGAACGGGCAGCTTTAACGTTGGAAGATAATCTTTCCATTCAGTTTAAAGCGTCTGAAACATTGTTTGCCAATGATGGTTATAGCGCACCTTATGCTGTATTTGAGTTCAACGGAGCGGAAACCACCGTTAGTGAATACACAGTGGCCGGCGGTTTCTATGTGTTCAAATTCAGCGATATTGCCCCGAATAAAATGAACGATTCCGTAAAGGCTACTCTGTATGCCACCTATAACGGTGCTGAAGTGGCCAGCGATCCAATCACCTATAGCGTTAAAGAATACTGCTATGATATGTTGAGTCAGGAGATCGATGCAAAATTGCGCACCTTGCTGGTGGATCTTTTGAACTACGGTGCCCAATCTCAGCTTTATAGCGGATACGAAATGGATGCTCTGGTGAATGCCGACTTGACTCAGGAACAGGCTGCTTGGGGCACTGCAGGGGATCCTGTCTTGAAAAATCTCTTTAATAAGGAATTTGCAACGATCGCTTCTCCCACCGCCACTTGGAAGGGCGCCGGCTTGATTTTGAACGATGCAGTTACGCTCCGTTTGAAATTCTCCGCCCCTAAGATCTATGCGGTTCAAATGAAGATTAAAAATGAAACATCCGGCCAGGAATGGACGATCAACAACATTAAGTTTGCTCCTGCCGGTGCTGCAGATACCTACTATTGCTATTTCAGCGAACTGAATGCGGCTCAAATGGGCAATGAACTCCATTTAACGCTCTGTGATCTGAAGGGAAATGCCATCAGTAATACGGTTCGCTATAGCATCGAATCTTATGCCGCTCAAAAACAGGGCGTGGCCGGATTGTCGGATCTGGTAAACGCAATGATGAAATACGGCAATGCCGCCGCTGCATATGTGGCTGAATAAAGGAGAATGATGATGGAAGAGAAAAAAGAATTTATTGTCCCTGAAATCGAGATCGTTCGTTTTGAAACCACCGACGTTATCACAACCAGTGATGGCCTTGGCTTGCCGGACGCTGAGTGGGAATAATCATTTGAACAAACGTCAACTTTTAAGTTCGGTTCTTTGCATCCTTCTGGTGCTGCTGATGGCAGGCTGTGGGGCCAAGGAGCCAACCGGGAAAACGGAAGAAAACGCTGTAACCGATCAGCCGGTATCTTCCCAGCCCCAAACCCCCGAAAAAAATGAGGAGCCGGAAACCGCTCCACTTCCCGATGATAAGGAAGAAGAGCCGGAAGAACCGGTTGAAGAGAATAACCGGCAGGAAAAGGAGCCGGAACCTTCCGTGGAAGATCCTGATCCGCAGCCCGAGCCGGAATCCCCATCGTCAACGGTTAATCCCCTCCCTCAAACAGAAGTTGTCCTGCCGGACGACGTGTGGTAAAATAAACTTTTTAAAAACAACCGCTGAAGGTAAAAAACTTCAGCGGTTGCTATTTATTTACTTGGATCTAAAGGTTATAAAAATGAAACGTGACACAGAAAAAATGTATGCAACAATGAAGCCTTGGCGGCTTTTCTTCGTCGTTGCAATTCCGGGTATGGTCAGTATGTTTGCTATGTCGGTCTATAGCATCATTGAAGGGATTTTCATCGGCCAGAAACTCGGCGAAAGCGCATTTGCGGCGGTGAATATCGCAATGCCTTTGGTGATGATTAATTTCTCCCTTGCCGATCTGATCGGGGTGGGGGCATCGGTGCCGATCTCCATTGCCTTGGGGAAAAAGGATTATAAAACGGCCAATAACGTTTTTTCCGCTTCGGTAATTATGATATTTATCGCCTCGCTGGTGATGGGCCTATTGATGTTTTTTGCCGCCGAGCCCCTTTGCCGGATGATGGGCGCCAATGATGCGCTTTTGGAAACTTCAATGCGATATTTGCGCACGTTCGCCCTGTGCAGCCCCCTTTCCACGATCTTTTTTGCAATGGATAATTATTTGCGGATTAGTGGATATGTGAAAACCAGTATGGCGATCAATATCGGCTCCAATCTTGCAACTGTTGGCCTTTTGGCTCTGTTTTTGATCGTTCTTGAAATGGATGTGGTGGGCTCTGCTCTGGCCACTTCTGTTTCTATGTGTTTATGCGCATTTATTGCAATGATCCCCTTCTTGCGCCGAAAAACCTTGCTCCGATTTGTGAAACCTTCGTTCACAAAGGAGATGTGTAAGGAAATTGCCGCTTGCGGATCGCCGATATTTCTAAATAATATTGCAGGGCGTGTCACATCGATTTTGATGAACGTGTCCTTGATGACCCTTGGTGCCAAAACCTTCGGGGAAAACGGCGGAACAACGGCGGTGGCCGTGTATGCCGTTTTGATGTACGCCAGCGATCTCTGCTGGCCGCTCTTGTTCGGGATCAGCGATTCTCTTTCGCCGGCTATCGGTTATAACTGGGGCGCCGAAAACTATGATCGGGTGAAAAAAATTGCAAAATGTGGATATATCGGAGCCGCCTGCGTTGGCCTTGTTTCCACATCATTGCTGTTTTTCTTCCCGGTCACCATCGCCGAAATGTTTGCTAAGGCTGAGGATGCTTTGCTATTGGCCGAAGCACCCGGTGCCATTCGAATATTCTGCTTTGCATATTTGTTCCGTTGGTTTGTTGTGGTCACGCAGGGATTTTTCAGCGCCATTGAAAAGCCGTTGTTTGCAACGTTGATGTCGGTTTCAACTGCACTCATTTTCCCGGTGGTTCTGCTTGGTGCACTCTGGAATTTCGGACTCGATGGAATCTGGGCGAATTTTGTGGGCGTAAATTGGTTTTCTGCTATCCTGGGCGTAATTTTGCTTTCCATCGTCGGGAGAGAGATTAAACGAAAAAAATCGATTAAAAAAACGAACGTTGCAGAGCCTTCGGGTTCAGAAGGTGTATATTTAAAGGGGTAGGATTGAAAGTCTACCTCTTTTCTACTCTAGGGTAGAGTGAATAATCCAAACCTAACATAATGCGTTAGATTATGACAAATTTTTCAAAAATACTTTATTTTTCAGGCCCAATATACTATAATATTTTCACCATATAAGTTTCATATTTAAATCTGTATAAGACATAAATGGAGGATAAAAATGAAAAAAATCAGTAGTGTAATTTGGGGAATCGTACTTATTGTAGCGGGGGCGTTGTTTGCATTAAATGCATTAAACATAACGAATTTCGAAATTTTCTTTGACGGTTGGTGGACATTGTTTATTATTGTACCCTGTGCCGTTGGATTGTTTACCGAACGGGAAAAAACCGGCAATATCATTGGGATTGCGGTTGGCGTATTTCTGCTGTTATGTTGTCAGGACGTATTAAGTTATTCTATGCTTTGGAAACTTCTTTTGCCTGTTATTATTGTAATTGTGGGGCTTAAGATGGTTTTTACCGGCCTTTTTGGCAACAAAGCAAACGAAGTGATTGCCAAACTCAAACAGGATGGCGGTGAAACTAAAATTGGTTGTGCTGTTTTCTCCGGTTCCGACATTAAGTATAATAATGAAATATTTGAAGGTGCAGAATTAACGGCCATTTTTGGCGGTATTGATTGCGATCTTAAAAATGCGATTATCGAAAAAGACTGTGCAATTCAAATTTCTGCAATTTTCGGTGGCATTGACATTATTGTCCCCAAAAACGTAAACGTGAAGGTTCATTCAAATTGTATTTTCGGCGGAATTTCCAATAAAACGGAAGCATATGAGGATGCGCCTACGATCTACATCAGCGGCATTTGTATGTTTGGCGGGGTTGAGATCAAATAATTCCCTTACTTGAGATTTAAGGAGAGTCTGAAACAAAATGATTTTAGAACTTAAAAACATAGAAAAATCCTTTGGCGAGAAAAAGGTTCTCGCGGGAGTTTCATTCAAAGCAGAAGGCGGCAAAGCCTTCGGCCTGCTTGGCAGAAACGGCGCCGGGAAGACCACGTCTATCCGAATCTTGATGAATGTATTTCCTGCAAACAGTGGGGAAGCGCTGATCGATGGCCAGCCGATTGACTATAATAAAATCGGGATCGGCTATCTTCCTGAAGAAAGAGGGCTGTATCCAAAGAAGGTTATTATGGATCAACTGATCTATTTTGCCGAACTGAAAGGTATGAGCCGCAAAGAGGCAGTGAAATCTATTGATTTTTGGCTCGAAAGACTTGGGATGACCGAGTATCGCAACAAGAAACTTGAAACTCTTTCAAAGGGAAATCAGCAAAAGATTCAGCTCATTACAGCCCTTGCTCACGATCCCGATATCATTATTCTTGACGAGCCTTTTTCGGGTCTTGATCCTGTAAATGCAATGCTCTTAAAAGATGTGGTTAAGGAGCAGATTGCGAAGGGTAAAATTGTTCTGTTCTCCAGCCATCAGATGAGTTACATAGAAGAATTTTGTGATAGCATTGCGATCCTCAATAACGGCGTTGTTGCTCTGCACGGCGATTTGCACGATATCAAGCGTGATTATCCCCGTGACCGGTTAGTTGTTAAAACGGAAACACCCGATGCAATCATTGCTGATTTTGGTTCTTCCTGCAGTGTGATGGAAAACGGCGATTTGATGATCCACTTGGGCTCCCCCTCTGAAAAGAAAACAACTATGACC
>JAZNEH010000170.1:0-14580 GCA_045588515.1 Eubacteriales bacterium | reverse complement strand
GAAATTAGCGACGATGTTTTGCAAACTGCTATTGATTTCTTGGAAGAAAACAGTGGCTCAAATGTTGATATTATAACCTGTGCTGGGGGTGTAAGACGCGCATATTTACAATATCTTGCATGTTATAGAAGAAATGTTGATGTTATGACACTTGAAAGTGGCCACAAAGCAATTAGTTTTGAAGGAATTCCAATGGTTGTTGACCGCTTTGTTGCTGATGACACTTTATACTTATTAGACACTTCTAAATTTACATTACATCAACTTTGTGATTGGGAATGGATTGAAGGCGAAGGTGGAAATATCTTACACCAAAAAGCAGGCTACCCAGCATATTCTGCAACATTAGTAAAATATGCAGATTTAGTGTGTGACCAACCAAACGGACAAGCAAAAATTAGTGGAATTAAATCAACAGTTACAAATCCGTTTGCTTAAATTAAAGGAGAGAAAAGTGAAAATTAAAATTTTTAACGATGTGTATAACATTTCAAACCGAATTAAAAAAATAGATAGAGATTATTACATAGTGTATGACACATCAAAACAAAAATTTGAAATTCACAATTCTTCACAAATTGGCACGTCATATTGTTTAACGTTGCCATACTCTGAACTAGATGAACGAACATTAACTTACGTTTTAAAAAGTTCAATTTAATTGTGACTTTTGCAGTGTGGGAGCGGCGTTTAAAGCCCCAAATATTGCAAAATTCCGTTATAGATGGCCCGGGCAAAACCTTCCGGATTGTTGGCCATTTTTTCGGCGTCGGCGGCGTTGGTGATAAAGCCCAGTTCCACCAAAACAGCGGGCATCCGGGTGCGGCGCAGAACGTAGAGGGAAGGATTGGTTTTTACCCCCAGATTTTTCATATCCATTTCTGCCACAATGGCGGCTTGAATGGCCTCGGCCAGTTCGTGGGCGGCGCCGGTATTGGCAAAAGTATAAACCTCGGTGCCGTTGGCTTCCGGGTTGGTGGCAGCGTTGGCGTGGATGCTGATGAAATAATCTGCCGGCCAGTTATTCGCCAGATCCACCCGGGTGCGTAAACTGCTGGCATTGGAAGTGCCTAAAACTTCTGTTGGCGTATTGCGGGTGAGCCGCACTTCAAAATTTCCGTTGGCCCGCAGAAGGGCGGCTAAGTCTTGAGCAACCGCATAAACCAGATCCTGTTCCCGATAGCCGTTGCCTTCGGCTCCGGCGTTGACCCCTTGGGGATTATGGCCCGGATCGATCATAATTTTAATCATAGCGTAACACGCTCCTTTCTTGATACTATATGAAGAGCGTTGGGGCGGAATGAGGGAAAATTTACAATTTGTTCAACACAAAGAGGATTTTGAAGTGTAGAATATAAAATGAGAATGAATGAAGGAGGAAAGGGCACGTGTTTGGATATGTGATTGCCAATTCGCAACAACTGAATTCGGAACAAAAAAGCCTTTATCGCAGTTATTATTGCGGCCTTTGCCGCAGTTTAAAGCGGCAATTCGGGCAGGTAAGCCGGCTGACTTTGAACTATGATATGACCTTTATGGTGTTGTTTTTGGCAGATCTTTTAGACCCTGAAACGAAAACTCTTCGCAAACGGTGTGCCGTTCATCCGATGAAGCGAAAAATGATCTCTGAAAATGAGATCATCGATTATGGAGCGGCTATGAATATTCTATTGGCCTATTATAACCTGATGGACGATTGGGAGGACGACCGCAACGCCGCTTCCCGTATGGCCGCCGCCACTTTGAAAAAGCATATCCCCGGTATCCGGGAACGCTATCCCCGCCAGGCAAAGGCCGTGGAAGAGGGGATGCGGGCCTTGAAAAAGGAAGAGGCCATCGGTCCCCGGGATCTGGATACGGCCGCAAATCTTTTCGGAGAATTGCTGGGCGAACTGTTTGTTTATCAAAAGGATCATTGGGCCGAAGATTGCCGCCGGTTTGGCCGGGCGCTGGGGCATTTCGTTTATTGGATCGATGCTTATAGCGACTTTAAGGCTGATCGGAAGAAAAACCGCTATAATCCTTTTATGCTGATTGAGGAGCAGGAAGATTTTGAAAAGCGGGTGCGGGAAATGCTGGAGAGCGCTTTGGGCGATTGCGCTTTGATTCTGGAACGGCTTCCGTTGGTGGAACATCTGGAGATCTTGCGGAATGTGCTTTATTCCGGGGTTTGGACACGATATAAAGGAGAACAAAAATGAGTATGGATCCGTATGCCGTTTTGGGGATCCCCGCTTCGGCTACCGACGATGAGGTGAAAAAAGCTTATCGGCGTTTGGCAAAACAATACCATCCGGATATCCACCCGGATCGGGCCTATGCCGAAAAAAAGATGGCGGAGATCAATGCCGCTTACGATCAGATTCAAAATCAACGCCAAGGGAAGACCGCCGGTCAGGCCTATGGCGGCTATGATTATGGGGAGCCGGGCAGCGGCTCCACCCCGGAGATGACGGCTGTGCGCCATTATCTCCATTACCGCCGTTATCGGGAAGCCTTCAACGTATTGAACCGCATCACCGACCGGAATGCGGAATGGTATTTTTTGGCGGCCTATGCCCATGCCGGCGTGGGGAATCGCACGCAGGCCTTGGAATTTGCCCGCCGGGCGGTGCAGATGGAACCGGGGAACGGGGAATATCAGAATTTGCTGAATCAGTTGCAGATGAGCGGAACTGCTTATCAAACCTACGGGCAGGGCTTTGAAATGCCCCGGATGAGCGGGTTGGGTAAACTTTGTTGCGCCTTCTGGCTGTTTCGGTGTTTCTGTCCCTATTGTTAAGGAGTGATGAAAATGAAATTGAGAGAACGTTTTGCCCGTTTTATGATGGGGCGATATGGTTTAGATCCTTTGGGAAAGGATTTAATACTGGTGTATTTTGTGCTGCTGGTGGTGGGCATTTTCTGGCGGCCGTTGGCTTGGGTGGCATATGCGCTGGTGATCTGGCTTCTTTTTCGGATGTTTTCCAAGAATATTTATAAGCGCCAGCAGGAGAATTTGAAGTATCTGCATTTCAGAAACCGGCTGACCGGGTTTGGCAATCTGCAAAAGCGGAAATGGCAGGAACGCAAAACCCACCGTTATCGGAAGTGTCCCCATTGCAAGGCCACAGTACGCCTTCCCTTTAAAAAAGGAAAGCATACGGTTTGTTGCCCCAAATGTAAAACCGATTTCCAAGTAAAAATATAAAAACATCCCGTAGAATTCGTTTTGAATTCTACGGGATGTTGAACTTTAAAGCACGCCTCGGTAATAAAGGCCCCGGGTATAATCCGGGGGTGTTTCCCGGGTGGTTCCGGCATAGGCTTCTATGATTTTTTGAATCTCTTGCGTTGTTTCGTCGGTGAAGAGCAGGCGGCCGAAGGCAACGCCGGTTTCTTGCCATTCCCGGTTCCGATCCGCCAGATAAAGTGGAGTGGAATTGAACAGGGTGTTGCCGCAGTGATATCCGCAGGCAACAGGGAAGGCCCGGCCGGTGCGGTCGGTGAGGGAATAGCCCTTGCCCTTTTGGCAATCGGTGCAGTTTTTGATGATACAGTTGCGGGTTTCCATCAAGGGCAGGCGCCCGTAAACAATAAGTCCTGCCGGCAAAAGTTTCGGCAATTGGCGAATCTGCCGCAGGGTTAGTTCAAAAGAAAGGGTAGCGGAGGCCACCAAGGGTTTCAACACTTCCATCGCCTGGCTATTTGCCAGATTTAAACTGAAATCGGCGTGCACTTCAAATCCCATCCGTTGCAACAAGGCGAATTGGCCCGGATTGCGGCAAAGGGCCCGGCGGAAGCCTTTCACATAAAAGCGGTTTGCCATTTTTTCCAGTTCTTCATCCCCAATCACCGGCAGAAAAAAGAGGCCGGCTTTCGGATCCTGCGCAAAGGGGAGGCAGGCTTCGTATCTGAGGGCATTGAGCCAGTAACGATCCAATTTTTCGAGATGCTGAGGGGCATTTTCCGGCTCCCAGAACCATCCTTCCAAGGCCGGTTTTTGCCGGGGGATTTCCGGGGAAACGGAGGGCAACCGGGGCGAAAAAGCATGGGGAACCGGCGCAAAATGGGCCGCAATCTCTTCTAAGGCCCGGCGGCGCAGGGCGTTGAAGGCGGCGGCGGGATAGAAAAGATCGTGGTGGATCCGGGCGGTGCAGGCGCCAAGGGCAAAGGGAGTTCCGCCCAGTTTGGATAAACTCTTAACGGCGTCTTCCGCCGTTACTTCCCGGCGGAGGGCATCCTGCGGCGGATCACCGATCAACTCTGCCTTGAAATCTTCGCAGGTGGCCGTTAATTTGCAAAGGCCTTCCCGCATCAATAAATGAAAATCAACGGTGCGTTTTTTGGGTTCATAATCCTCTTCCAGGGTCTTAGCCACTTCCGAAACCGCCGCTTTATAGTCAGCATAGGCGGTTTTGGTTTTGATGCCAAACATTTCCGGCCCGGGAGTTCCCTTTAAGTAGCGGTCGGTAAACCCATCCCGAGAAAAAATATGGGCCAGCCGTTCCAGATCTTCTTGGGTGGGGGCATGGCCTTCCAAGGCCTTGCGGTAGGCGGCGGTAACGCTTCCCACGTATTCCGGGGATTTTAGTCGGCCTTCAATTTTTAAAGAGGCAACGCCTGCCTCTTCCAGTTCTTTCAATAAAGGCAGGGTGCAAAGATCCTTCAAACTCAATGGATAGCGGTTTCCTTCGTAGGGCAGGCGGCAGGGCTGGGCGCAAAGGCCCCGATTGCCGCTTTTTTGGCCGATTACAGCCGATAGATAGCAATTGCCGCTATAACACATACAAAGGGCGCCATGGGCAAAAACCTCAATTTCCATTTTAGTCTGGCGGCAGATGGACCGGATCTCTGCCAGGGAAAGTTCCCGGGCCAATACCACCCGCTTGAATCCCATTTTTTCCAAAAAGCGAACGCCTTCGGCGGAGTGAATATTCATCTGGGTGGAGGCGTGGAGCGGCAGGCCGGGGCAAACTGCTTTTAAAACCCGGGCGGTGCCCAGATCGGAAACGATGGCTGCATCGGCCCCGCTTTCGGCAATCTGCCGGGCTAATTCTAAAAGATCCGGCAGTTCATCCTCCCGGGTGAGGGTGTTCACCGTAACAAAGACCTTCACCTTCCGCAACCGGCAATAGGCCACCAATTGTTTCAATTCTTCGCCGCTGAATCCGGCGGCGGCCCGGCGGGCATTTAATATTTGGCCGCCCACATAAACGGCATCGGCGCCGTTGGCAACGGCACTCCGGGCGGAGAGAAAATCTCCGGCAGGGGCTAAAAGTTCCATAATTTTCGTCCTTTGTTTGATTACTTAGCTATATTATATAACATTTTAACAGAATATTGCAACCTCAACTTGACTATTAGACAAAAAAGCAGTAAAATAATATCTTGTAGAAATATATAATGGAGTGGTATCGAATGAAGAAAATTTTAGATTTCTTTCGTGCATATTGGCATAAATTGCTCACCTTTTTTATCGGGCTGGCCTTTTTAAGCCTTTGTTGTCTGCTGGTGGTTGCCGGCATCAACAGAGTATATCGGATGTTCAATCCTAAGAATATCTATGCAGAAGGCATCGATCCGCAGGTGATCCCGGCGGATATCCCCTTTGAAGAGGCCCGGAACTCCGGTTTGGAAGAGGGGAGCAAAGAATTTTTTGAACTCTATATTGCAAACTTTGCAAAACAAAATCCCCCGAATTTCACCGAGGTTTTGAGCCTGCATCCGGATTATCTGATCTCCTATGGAATCTGGCAGGCCATCGAGGCCAACGATCAGGGGATCTACACTTACCGCGACGATAACAGTTTCTTGGTTCCCAAGGAAGATGTGGAAAAATACGCCCTCTACAGTTTCAATTATCCCGGCAAGATCAAACACCATACCGTTAATATTTGCGGAACCTTTAAATATGATCGGCTCAGCGGCTGCTATCGGGTGGAGCCCGGCGCAGTGGAGGAATTTTTGGTGCCGGATGTGATCGACGTGAAATACGACGAAAATCAGGGCACTTATACCCTTCTGGCGGATCTTTATTATAGCAACGGCTTGATCGAAGGGGATATTTCCGAGGATAAAACCCGGTTCTCCCGCCGGCTTTCCATCACCGTGCAGGCGGAGAGCGAAGTGGAAGTGATCGACGGCGTGGAAAAAACCACCACCAACTATCTCTATATTGGCAGTGAATTGGTAGATGAAACCCTCTCCAACCAGACCACCACCGGCGAAACCACCGACGAAACCACCGAAAACGAGGATTAATATGCAGGAAAATCAGTTTGGATCCGTTTATAAAGCTTTTCGGAAAACGGCCTATCGCCTGAAATATGATTCCGCCCTGCGGTTCGGCCGCCGGGATCTAACCTATGGAGCCTTGCTGGCCCGGGCGGAATATGCCTATAACACCTTTTGCCAAATGGGAATTGAGCCGGGCCAACGGGTTTGCATCTGGTTGCCGAACTGCCCGGATCTGCTCACTTCTTTTTACGGACTTTCCCGATTGGGTGCCATCCCGGTTTTAGCCCATCCGGTTTCTTCGGCCCGGGAACTATTTTTGCAGATGAAAACCACCGATGCCGATATTTTGATCACAACAGCGGATCGGTATCGGGATTATTGCTGTCATTTTGCGCCTCTTCCTACCGGTGCATTGATTCTTTGCAAGCCGGAATCTGATTTGGCGGGCAAGGAAAAGGCTGAGTTTTTGCGGGAACAGCGCAATGTGGAAACGGAAGACCCGCTGGCTCACGCTCTAGAAGATCTGATGAACGAAAATCGCTATCGGGCCGGCGATCTGCCCTTTGAGGATGGGGAACAATGTGCCGTTGTTTTATTTGGCACCAGCAGTTTTCTGCAGGCCCGCTCTATCTGTTACGGCAACGAGGAATTGCAGGATACTGCCGAAACCTTCTGGCATCGGCGGGAGCGGGTGCAAACGGTTTATATTGAACATTCTTTTGCCACAGAAGGGGGCTTTTTGGCGGCACACGGTGCGCTATGCGCCGGAAAAACGGTTCTTTGGAGCGGCGGGGATCCCTTCCCGCTTCTGAAAAAATACCGGCCGGATTTTTTGGTAGCAACCGAAGAATTATTCTGGCGTATCCGCCAACAAGGCCATTATTTCAAGGAAAAGTGGAAAAATTTGCAAGGGGGAATTCAGATGGGCAAGCCCATAACCCCGTTGATGGAAAAATTCACTGCTTATGCCTTTGAAGAGATCGGGGGCAAAGGCCTTTTATCCGCTTCGCCTGTGCCTTTGAAAACCCAGAAAGAACCGCTTTGTTTCGTTGGAGATTTCGGGGTTCGCCCGGCGGATGTGGAACAGGAGATCAGCCGTTTGAGCGGGGTTGCTAAATGCCAATGCTTGGCAGAAGAGAATGGGCTCCGGCTGAAGATCCTGCCCGATGGCCGGGATGCGGCCAGGCAGGTAGGCCGGAGCATCGTTTCTTGCTGCCGCAGGGAGATGAATCCCCGGCATTTGCCGAAAAAGATCGAGTTTTGCCCGATCCTATGAGAAAAATCTGCGAAAATACTTTACTACAACAATATTTTATGTTAAAATAAAATATAAAAATCTAAGAAAAGGATAAGATCAATGGGAACCATCATCAGTATCGTTTCCGGCAAGGGGGGCGTGGGAAAAACCACTCTATGCGCCAACCTGGCCTTCTCTCTGGCAATGCGGGGAAGCAGTGTAATCGCAATTGATAGCGATATCGGCCTGCGGAATCTGGATATTCTTTTGGGTATGGAAAGTGTTGCAAACTATGACCTTTTGGATATTCTGGAAGAGCGTTGCCCGATCAATAAGGGAATCACCGCCCACGATACCCTGCCCAATCTGCATTTCATTGCCGGTTCGGTTAGTTTTACCGACCGTTTGGATCAGCAGGCGTTCCGGCGTCTTTGCCATTATTTGGGAACCCATTATGATTATGTTTTGATCGATGCTCCTGCCGGGATCGGCGAAGGGTTCCGCAATGCCATCCATTGTGCGCAGCGGTGTATTGTGGTTGCCACGCCGGATCTCACTTCGATCCGGGATGCGGGCCGCACCGCCCAAGTGATCGAAAGTTTGCGGCGGATGCGTTGCGAATTGGTGATTAATAAAGTGCGTAAGCAGATGATGGACAAAGGTTATCTGCAAAACGTAGATCAGGTGATGGATGCGGTTTCTTTGCCGCTTTTGGGCCTGGTTCCCCATGATGATGCCGTTGTGATTAGTTCCAATGGGGGCGGAATTCTGCCCCAGGGGAAAACCGATGCGGCAAAAGCATTTTTGAATATTGCGGCCAGATTGCAAGGGGAAGATATCCCGCTGGCTTCATTCTGGAGAAAATAGGAGGTTTGTTTAAAAGATGAATATTGCTCTGATCGCCCACGAAAAGAAAAAAGAGTTAATGGTCCAGTTCTGCATTGCTTATGCCGGGATCTTGGCAAAGCATAATATATGCGCAACTGCCACCACCGGGAATTTGATTTCCGAGGCGACCGGCCTGAATATTAATAAAGTTTTAAGCGGACCCCACGGCGGAGAAGATCAGATCGCTGCCCGAATCTCCTATGGCGAGATCGATGTTTTGCTTTTCTTCCGGGATCCTTTAACCCCTACCACCCGGGAGCGGGAGGAACTCAATATCCTGCGCCTTTGCGATGTGCATAACGTTCCTGTGGCCACCAATATCGCCACTGCCGAAGTCATTATTATGGCAATGGAACGGGGCGATCTGGATTGGCGGGAAATCAACAAACAATAAAAATTTACTCCCCCGCTCCCGATGTTTCCGGAGTGGGGAGTTTCTATGTTCAAGAAGAGGCAGAGCCGATGATCTAAGGGGGTCATCCAAGGCTTTTGCGAAAGAGAAAGGAAAGAAAAATGGCACAAATTACCGCCCCCAAGGGCACCCAAGACCTTCTGCCCAAGGATTCCGGCAGATGGCAGGCAGTTGAAAATATGATCCGGGAACTTTGCGCTCAATATGGGTTTAAAGAGATCCGCACCCCCGTTTTCGAGCATACCGAAGTGTTTGCCCGGGGGGTGGGGGAAACCACCGATATTGTGAATAAAGAAATGTATACCTTTGAGGATAAGGGCGGCCGTTCTGTAACGCTCCGGCCCGAAGGAACCGCTGGTATCGTTCGTTCTTTTGTTGAAAACGGCCTTTTCAACGAGGCGTTGCCGGCAAAACTTTATTATCTGATCCAATGCTTCCGCTATGAAAAGCCCCAGAAGGGCCGGCTGCGGGAATTCCATCAGTTCGGCATTGAAATGTTCGGCGCGCCCGATCCCATTGCCGATGCAACGGTGATCTCGATGCCCTATCGGCTCTTTCAGAAAGTGGGACTCACCGGCATCAGCCTGGAACTGAATTCCATCGGTTGCCGGGAATGTCGGGCCAAGTATCGGGAGGCACTGATTGAATATTTTGCTAAGGATCAGGAAACCCTTTGCCCCACCTGCCGGGAACGGTTGGAGAAAAATCCTATGCGGATCTTGGATTGTAAAAGCCCCGTTTGCCAGAGCATTGCCAAGGATGCGCCGGTGATTACCGATTATCTCTGCGGTGATTGCGCCGATCATTTTGAGGCGGTGAAGGATTATCTGGATGCTATGGGCATTGAATATCGGGTGAATCCCCGGATCGTGCGGGGCTTGGATTATTATAACCGCACGGTTTTTGAATTTATCAGCAATCAGATCGGCGCCCAAGGCACCGTTTGCGGCGGCGGCCGCTACGATGGGATGACCGAGCAGTTCGGTGGCGCACCCCAGCCGGGAATCGGCTTCGCCATGGGAATGGAGCGGTTTATGCTGGTGCTGGAGCAGGCGGGCCTGGAACTGCCGGAAGAAAGCCTTTGCGATCTGTTTATCATCCCCTTGGGGGATCAGGCCAAAAAGGCGGCGGTTCAGTTGGCAGGCAAGTTGATGAACGGCGGGAGCCGGGTGCAATATGATCTTTTGAGCCGCTCTGTGAAAGCCCAGATGAAATACGCCGATAAAATGGGCGCTAAGTGCACCGTGGTTATTGGCGATAGCGAATTGGAAGCAAATCAAGTAACGGTGAAGAATATGAAGAATGGCGAACAAGCCGCCGTTGCCTTGGATAGATTGACGAGCGAATGGTTGAAGGAGTTTTCGGAAAAATGAGAAGAACAGATTATTGCGGAGAAATCAAGGCCGAGCAGATCGGCCAAAAAGTAACAGTTTGCGGCTGGGTTCAGCGTCAGCGGGATCTGGGCGGCCTGATCTTTATTGATTTAAGAGATCGCACCGGGTTGGTGCAATTGCAATTTGACGAATCGGTGAATAAAGAGGCTTTTGATATTGCCTTCACTGTGCGGAGCGAGTTTGTTCTGGAAGTAACCGGCACCGTTGCCAAGCGGGGTGGGGCTGTGAACCAGAACCTGAAAACCGGCTCTTTGGAAATTTTGGCAGATACGGTTAAGGTTTGGTCCAAGGCCAAAACTCCGCCCTTCGAGATTGTGGAAAACAGCAACGTAAACGAAGAACTACGGCTGAAATACCGTTATCTGGATCTGCGCCGGCCCGATCTGCAGAAAAATATCCTCACCCGCCATCGGATCACCAAGGTGGTGCGGGATTATTTCGATGAAAACGGCTTTATTGAGATCGAAACGCCTATGCTGATGAAATCCACCCCCGAAGGGGCACGGGATTATCTGGTTCCCAGCCGGGTGCATCCGGGCTCTTTCTATGCCTTGCCCCAATCCCCTCAAATTTATAAGCAACTTTCTATGGTGGCCGGATTCGATCGCTATATGCAGATCGCCCGTTGCTTCCGGGATGAGGACCTGCGTGCCGACCGTCAGCCGGAATTCACCCAGATTGACCTGGAAATGTCCTTTGTGGATATGGAAGACGTTCTGGCCATCGGCGAAGGGCTGATGGGCCGCCTGTTTAAAGACGTTTTGAAGGAAGAACTGCCCCTGCCCCTGCCTCGCCTGACTTATCAAGAGGCTATGGAGCGGTTTGGTTCCGATAAGCCGGACACCCGGTTTGGAATGGAACTGTTTGATATCAGCGAGATCGCCGGGAAGTGCGGATTCTCTGTATTCAGCGGAGCCGTTGCCGCCGGCGGTAGTGTGCGGGGCATCGTGGCTGAGGGCGGCGCCGCCAAACTGACTCGGAAAGAGATCGATAAACTGACCGAGCACGCCAAGGGGATCGGCGCTAAGGGCCTGGCCTATATCCGTTGGATGCCCGAAGGAATGAATTGCTCCTTCGCTAAATTTATGACCGAGGAAGAACTGCAGGCTATCGTTGCCAAGGCCGGCGCCAAGGAAGGCGACGTGGTGCTCTTTGTGGCCGATGCCAAAAACAGCATCGTTCTGAATACCTTAGGCGCTTTGCGCTTGCTGGTGGCCGATAAGATGGGGATTGAAAAGAAGGGCTATCAGTTCCTTTGGATCACCGAATTCCCCTTCTTCGATTGGGATGAAGATGCCCAGACTTGGGTGGCGATGCATCATCCGTTCACCTCACCGATGGACGAGTGTTTGGCATTTTTAGAGAGCGATAAATCCAAAGTGCGGGCGAAGGCCTACGACTTGGTGCTTAATGGCGTGGAACTGGCCAGCGGCTCCATCCGGATCACCGATCCCGAACTCCAGAGCCGGATGTTCAAGATGCTGGGCCTAACCCCCGAAGAAGCCGAAATGAAGTTTGGGTTCTTAACCGGCGCCTTCCAATATGGTGCACCGCCCCACGGCGGAATGGGCTTGGGCTTGGATCGCTTGGTGATGCAACTTTTGAACCTGAAAAACCTGCGTGACGTTGTGGCCTTTCCCAAGGTGCAGAATGCTTCCGAACTGATGAGCGAATGTCCTTCGCAGGTTTCTTTGGAACAATTGGAAGAATTGGGCATTGCCATTATCAAGAAAGAGAATTAACAGTTTATTTACAGCAAAACGAATTGATCTATGTTAGAATTTTGATATTAGAAATTCTTTGAGGAGGATCTTTATGATCGAAGTGAAAAATATCGTCAAGCAATATGGCGATAAACGGGCGGTCAATGATATTTCGTTCCGGATCGACAGTGGCGAGATCGTTGGCTTTTTGGGCCCTAACGGTGCCGGGAAATCCACTACGATGAATATTCTCACCGGCTATCTTTCCGCCACCAGCGGAACGGCTGTGATCGATGGGATCGATATTCTGGAAAATCCTACCGCCGCCAAAAAACTGATTGGTTTTTTGCCGGAACAGCCGCCTCTTTATATGGATATGACTGTGAAGGAATATCTGAACTTTGTTTATGACCTGAAGGCCTGCAAATTCCCTCGGAAGGAGCATTTGCAGGAGATTATGGAACTGATGAAGATCCAGGACGTTTCCGGCCGGATGATCAAAAACCTTTCTAAGGGGTATCGCCAGCGTGTGGGCTTTGCTCAGGCATTGGTGGGCAATCCGCCGGTTTTGATCTTAGACGAACCGACCGTTGGCCTGGATCCCCGGCAGATCATCGAGATCCGCAACCTGATCCAGCGATTGGGCAAAAAACATACCGTGATCCTTTCCACCCATATTTTGCAGGAAGTGCAATCGGTTTGCGATCGGATCATTGTGATCAATAAAGGCCAACTGGTGGCCGACGGCAACGCTGATACCATTACCTATAAAACCGCAGGCAACCGCAAACTGGTGGCCCGGATCGCCGGCCCCAAGGCGGAGATCAAAAAGACCATCCGGGGGATGGATGGAGTGCTCTTTATCGATGAGATGGGCTCCAAGGAACAGGGCACCAACGATTTCCTGATTGAAAGTCAGCCGTTGGTGGATATCCGCAAGCCTATGTTCCGCTTGCTGGCAGAACGGGGCTGGGTGCTGATGGGCCTGAAATCGATGGATATGTCTTTGGAAGACGTGTTCGTCAGCCTAATTACCGGTGAAGGAGGTGCGGAAGAATGATTGCTATCTGGAAACGTGAACTGCGCTCTTATTTGAAATCCCCGGTGGGATATGTCTATCTCTTTTTGTTCTTGATTCTGGTGGGTGCTTGCTTCAGTATGACGAATCTTTATCAGTATAGTTCCGCACCCGGCTATTATTTCCAGAACGCCAGTTATGCGTTAATCATTGCAGTGCCGGTGTTAACGATGAAACTGTTCCCCGAGGAACGGAAGAATAAAACCGACCAGATCCTGATCACCGCCCCTGTGAGCATCACAGGGATTGTAATGGGCAAATTTATGGCCGCTTATTCGATGTTTTTGATCAGTATGATCCCCAGCATCTTTGCCGAAGGCTTTTTGATTGTGAACGGTAATGTGGAAATGGGAATTCTGGCCGCCAACTATGTGGCGATTTTGCTGGTAGGCGCCGCCTATATCGCCATTGCGATGTTTATGGCCTGCCTAACAGAAAGCCAGATCATTGCCTTTATTATGGGCTTTTTCACTTTGCTGATCTTTGCTTTGTGCGACGTATTGGAATCCCTGCTGAATAACGCAGTGGTGAATAAGATCATCAACGTGATCTCTGTTTCCGACCGTTTTGTAACCCTGGCGGGCGGTATGCTGGATTTTTCGGCCATTCTGTATTTTGTCAGTCTGGCTGTGATCTTCCTGTTCTTAACCATTCGTGTGATTGATAAAAGGAGGTGGAGCTGATGAAGGGCAATTTCTTCAAATCCCGCAAGTTTAAATACGGCTCCGTCGCCACTGCCATCACGGCAGTTGTGATCGCTCTGGTTGTGATCGCCAACGTGATCTTCACTCTGCTGAGCGATGCCTATTCTTGGAAGGTGGATATCACTTCCTATGATCTCTATAGTATTTCCGATAGTTCCAAGCAGATCGTGGATTCTTTGTCCCAAAACGATATCGCCATCAATATAACGGTGATGTATAGCGAAGAAGAATACCCTGCTGAATTTAAAGAAATGGTGAAACGGTTTGCCAATCTTTCCAATAAAATCAGCCTTTCCTTTGTGGATCCGGTGGTAAATCCCACCGCCCTGAAGGCTTACGGATCGGAATATAATATTGAAGAGGGCTCTATTGTGGTGGAAAACGGCAATCGCCGCCGGATCATTTCCTTCGAGGATATGTATGAGGCGGATAGTTCCAACGGCGCCGTCACCTATAAAACGGAGCAATGCTTGGCTTCTGCGATTCTTTATGTTACCAAAGAAGAAGTGCCTCTGGTCTACTTTATCAACGGCCACGGCGAAGCCGGCTATGAAAGCCTGATGAGCCTTTTGGCGAATAACGGGGCTGATGTGGAAGAAGTGAAGTTGAATCAGTTGACCGAATATGATCCGCTGGCACGGCTGATGGTGATCTGCGGGCCCACTATGGATTATTCCGAAAGCGAGATCCGCAAACTGCAGGAATTTTTGGCTAACGATTATAACTATGAGCGGGATCTGATGTTCTTCTCCAATCCCGAGATTGAAAGCCTTACCAATCTGGATGCCTTTTTGGCCGATTGGGGAATGAAACTGAATAACGATATCGTGTTGGAAAGCGATTCCTATAGCGCCTCCAGCTACGCTTCCGACGGCGTTTCCGGCCCCTTGTATCTGATCCCCTCTTATTCCGAGGCTGAGGTCAGCGGCGTTAAGATCGCCGCCG
>JAZNEH010000169.1:0-3589 GCA_045588515.1 Eubacteriales bacterium | reverse complement strand
CGCACTGGAACGCCGGTTCCGCCCGGTGAAGGTGGAGGAACCGGATCCGGAGGCGGCGCATGCCATCCTCCGGGGCTTAAAGCCGGGGTTGGAGCGGCACCACAGAATGCGGATCACTGAGGAGGCAATGAAGGAAGCAATTCGGTTGTCTGTCCGATATTTGCCGGATCTGTGTCTGCCGGATAAAGCCATCGATCTTTTGGATGAGGCCTGCTCCGGCGCCTCTTTAGAGAACGTAGCCCGCAATGAAAAAATCAAGATTGAGCGGCGATTAACCGCCATCGAGGCGGAACTCAATGCCCTCAGCGAAGGGGAACAAGGCGAAGAAACCTATCGAAAAATCGCCGAACTCAATAGCGAAAAATGTCAACTGGAAGCCACATTGGGCGGCTTGGGAGATGCGGCTGAAGCCCATCTCACCTTTGAACATCTGGCCTATGTGCTGGAACTCTGGACAGGGATTCCGGCCTCTAAGATCAAACAACAGGAATTTGAAAAACTCAATCAGTTAGAAGAAACCCTTCGGAGCCGGATCGTGGGCCAGGATGACGCTATTAACAGCGTGGTGCGGGCCATCAAGCGCCGTCGGGTGGGGGTTTCCCTTTCTCATAGCCCTGCCTCGTTCATTTTCACCGGCCCCACCGGTGTGGGCAAAACAGAATTGGTGCGCCAACTTTCTATTGCGCTGTTTGATAGCGTGGAAGCCTTGATCCGGGTAGATATGAGCGAATATATGGAAAAACATTCCGTTTCCAAATTGATCGGAGCCCCTCCGGGCTATGTGGGCTATGATGATGCCGGCCAGTTAACGGAAAAGATCCGCCGGAAACCCTATAGCGTGGTGCTCTTTGATGAGATTGAAAAGGCCCATCCGGATGTTCTGAATATTATGCTCCAGATGCTGGACGACGGGAAACTGACCGATGCTCAGGGCCGAGTGGTTAATTTTGAGAATACCATCATCGTGATGACCACCAACGCCACTGCTGATACTGCCAACGCCACTGGCTTCAATCGCAGTGAATCGGAACTGGAAAAAGATAAAGCCACCCGTGCATTGATGAAGTTTCTGCGGCCCGAGTTTGTGAACCGGGTGGATGAGATCATCACTTTCCGGCCCCTGGAACGGGAAACCGTTGGGATTATTGCCGGTATTATGATGAAGGATTTGCAAAAAGCCCTGGCCCAACGCTCCATCGAACTTCATTTCGAGGAAGCGGTTCTATCCTATCTGGCCGATCGGGGATTTGACCGAAAGTTTGGCGCCCGCTCTTTGAAGCGTGCCATCCAACGGGAGGTGGAAGATCAGATCGCCCAGAAAATGATCGATCATTATAACCAAGATTTCAGCCAAGTGCATTGCTCTTTAAAGGATGGAAAAATAATTGTAGAATTACTGTAAAAAATCCTTGACATTTGCCCTGCGATTTTGTATAATTACCGATGAACCTGTGTTTTCATGGGTTGATCGTTTCAAAAGCGGAGGGAGGGAAAACCAAATGGCAGAAATCCGCATCAAGGAAAATGAATCCTTGGATAGTGCTTTGAGAAGATTTAAAAGACAATGTGCTAAGTCCGGCGTTCTCTCCGAAATCAGAAAGAGAGAGCACTACGAAAAGCCCAGCGTTAAGAGAAAGAAAAAATCCGAAGCAGCCAGAAAGCGTAAGTATTAATCGCTAACGGTTGTTTTGCCAATCTCAAAACAAAACAAGCCCGTATGCAATAGCATACGGGCTTTTATCATTTGATTTGCCTTCCCCCTTGGGGGAAGGAGGACCGCTTGCGGTGGATGAGGGGTCATTCGATGATTTTCCCCCACTCTTCCACCAACCGTTCTAAATTCCAGGCGGCATTGGCAGGGGATGTAGAGGGCAGGCAGACGGCCTTGATGCCTAAGACCGGCTCTTGCCAACGGCAATAGGCCTTGTGGGCGGCTTGACCGTTGGTGAAAATTTTGCGGATGGGCGCAGTTTCTAAAATGGGCCGTAGATCGTTGGGGCGGGCGTTTTTAATGGAACTGTCGCTGCTGCCGGTAATGTCGCAGGCGGCGATCACATCCCAAAGGGCAATGTGATTACAATGTAAAAATGTACGCTTTTCCTCAATGGTTTGGGGCACTTTCTGCTGTAAAACCCCCGCTAAAACCTTCCAGAATCGGTTTTGCGGGTGGCCGTAAAAGAAGGCTTGCTCCCGGGATTTCACCGAGGGAAAACTCCCCAAGATCAAAATTCTGCTTGCCTCATCTAAGAGGGGCGGGAAGGGATGATTAATCATCCGGCAAAACCTCGCTCAAAAAACAGCCCCGGTATCCGTTCTCATAGCACCATTTTGCGGGCTCCAGCACTAATTCCTCAAATTTCGGCCGATGTTTTTTATAATCGGGATAAAAATATTCTTCGTGCATCATAATGGAAATAAAGCCGCTGCGCAGGGGATCCTTTTTAATATTTTCCAGTTTTTCAATCAGTCGTTCCGGCTCTTTTTCCAGGTTCAATACCTGGTCGATGCAAACAAACAAAATGTTTTCCTGCTCGTCGTACCAAAAATCCCGCTGCCCGATGTGGGCCACCATCTCCTTGGGGTAATGATAGGCCACCAGAGTGTCCCCTTTTTTGTTGAATGAAAAATATCCGGCCAAAGCCCGATATCCCGCATAGCGCAATGCTTTGGTTACGTCTTCGTTGGCGGCGCCAAAGTGCAGAGTAGTGGCAACGGAAAGGGTATCCGGCCCTGCAAATCGCAGGATCTCTTTGTGCACCCGCTCCATATCTCGGGTCACTTGGTCTGCAGTTGCGTTTTTATAGGGTGCATTGGGATAATTGCGATCGGCGTGGAAGGAAAGCTTCAGCCAATGGGCGTTGGCCTGCCATTCGGATTTGAACTTGTCCGTCATCATGGAAAGATCAAAATATTCCTTGTGTTCGGCAAAATCCGCCATTTCTTCCTCGGTGAACCGATAATAAATATTCAGATGTACCTTGGCATCGTAAAGGTCGTGAGCCTTTTTATATATTGCCAGATAGGGGTTATCAAAGATGGAGGTGTATTCCTCGGCGTGATCGGTAATATCCTTTAGAAACAGAATATTATCGTCGCTGGAGATGCGGTAACGCCCCATAGCGTTCCGCAGGCGGTAAACGGCGATCTCGGTGCGGAATCCGCTGTTCAGATCTTGCAAAGAAAGAATATTCTTGCCCCACTTTAAGCGCACCGGGCAAAGGTAAAAACTGCCGTTTTTGGTGGCGGGCTTGCCGTTGATTAAAATATCCCCGTCGGGCCGGCCGCAGATGGCAACTTCAATTTTTAACCCTCGGGCAGTTTCCTCCCCGTCGTTGGCATTCAGGCAATCCCCCTCAATGGGGAATCGGAAGAAAAAAGGATCTTCGCCCTGATAATAATCTTTCATCGTTCTGCTCCTATTCGAATATTAATGCAATAATAAAAAGTATATCATACTCTTTGATATCTTTCAAGTAAAAAAGGGAGGTGCCTTTTGAAAAAGGCGCCTCCCTTTAAAACCCACCGCGAAAACTTTCAAACCGCCGGAATGAAAGTTTTTGGGGATCATAAGGACCTTTTTGCAAAAAGG
>JAZNEH010000168.1:0-1881 GCA_045588515.1 Eubacteriales bacterium | reverse complement strand
TTTTCATTGCCATCGTTGCATTAACACGTTATGTTTCCTTGGCTTCGATTTTAGCGGGAATCTCTGGCCCGATTACAATGTTTTTTATCTGCCAAAAGAGTATGTCTAATCGCTATTTTGTCGTTGCATGTCTTGGGGCGTTGGCAATAATGATTATCTTCTTGCATCGAGAAAACGTAAAACGGCTTCTAACAGGAAAAGAACATAAATTCAAATTCAAAAAGAGCTGAAATCACTGCGCTTCGGGCGCAGTGATTTTTTATATTTAGGACATAATAAATCGGTTGCGGATTTTATATTATTATGTTATAATAATCAATAACGATTTGATCGGGAGATAAATAATGAGAAAAATCACTGATTTTTTAAAACGACATTTATTATATGTTCAACTAATAACCGCTGCAACGATTGCTGCTGCATTTGTTCCAGCCTTGAATCCTATTGTTGCATATGGCCAAAAGAGCCAGCAAATTTTGTTTACGATCTTTTTTAAAGATCTTGGCTCGATTATGCAATATTTTCAGAACACATTAGGGTCCTTTACGCTGTATAGCCGTGTTCTTTATGTGATGCTTCTGTTTTTTTATGTTGGATTTGTATGTTATGTTTGCGGATTGATTTTAACGTTAGCGAATGCGCAGGGCGGGAAACGGTCTATTTTCACCGGATCACTCATTTTTTTGATGATTTACCTTGCGTTTTTTGTCGTTTATTATAGTATTAACCAAGAACTTTACGTAAATGGAAATGAATTAATTCAATCGAAATTAGATCAATGGCTGATGATCCCCATTGGTATTTATGTTCATTTCTTCTTAGCGTTAATCAATACTTGCTTGCTGATTTTGGGAAGTGGCATTGATTTTAAAGCCGTTTGGTATAAAATGCGCTTAAATTGGATTCATCGCTTTAATGGCGGCGTTCATCCAACCCCCCATAAAAATACACGTTCCAATCCCATCGAAACATTATCGCCGCAAAAAGAAATGATCTACCCCTTATTGCAACATATCGGAGCAATCTGCGAGCCTTGCGTAAATGTTGGGGATTATGTGAAAGTGGGTCAAATCATTGCAGATTCCTCTGCGGCGGTTTCCGTTCCCGTTCATTCTTCTGTTTCCGGAACCGTTAAGGCAATTTCTGAGTGGGACCATCCCACGGGAAACCGAATTCCGGCCATTATTGTTGAAAATGATTTTGAGGATAATCGGGCTGATTGTTTCCAAAATGGAATTTCTGATTTTACAACTGCTGAACCCGAAGAATTGATTGCGATGATCCGGGAAGCCGGGATCGTTGGGATGGGCGGAGCCGCTTTTCCCACCCATATTAAGTTGGCTTCGGCTTTAAATCGCGTTGATACTTTGATTGTGAATGCGGCGGAATGCGAACCCTATCTTTCCAGCGACCATCGGGTGATGTTGGAAAATACCGATGAGATCATCGAAGGCATTCGGATTGTTAAGCATATCCTTGGCGTTAAAAACGCAATCATCGGAATCGAAAACAACAAGCCTGATGCAATTTCTTGCTTGCATAGAAAATTAAATAAGAGCCGCACTAAGGTGATTATTTTAAAAACCAAATACCCGCAGGGTGGGGAAAAGCAATTGATCCGAGCAGTAACTGGTCGAGTAGTGCCAGCGGGTAAGTTACCGGCGGATGTCGGATGCGTTGTGCTGAACGTAGATACCATTATTGCCATTTATAATGCCATTGTGAAAGGCTCGCCGTTGTTGCGCCGTATTGTAACAGTGGCCGGCCATGGTGTGCAACGAGTGGGAAATGTTCATGTTCGGATCGGAACGCCGTTTAAGGCGGTTTTAGACCATTTTGGATGGTTGCCCACAACGAAGAAGTTAATTATGGGCGGCCCTA
>JAZNEH010000167.1:0-5159 GCA_045588515.1 Eubacteriales bacterium | reverse complement strand
ACGCCCGGGGTTCCATTTCATTTATGATAGGATTCGCCGGCATTGATTTTATGGGCCCGATAGAGTTGTTCGGCCAAGATCACCCGCATCATTTGATGGGGGAAGGTCATAGGGGAAATGGAAAGCCGGCGTTTGCAAAATTCCTTGATTTTTGGGGAAAGCCCGTGGGAAGAGCCGATGATAAAGACCATCTCACTGAATCCTTCCGCCGGAAGATCCGCCACCCATTGGGCTAAGCCCTCGCTGGAGAGGGTTTTTCCTTCCACGCAAAGGGCGATAGGATAGGCTCGAGGGGGGATTTTTTTCAGTATTTGCTCCGCCTCTTTTTCCAAAGCGGTTTGGATCTCTTTCGGGCTGGGCCGCTCCGGCAGAGTACATTCCGGCAGTTCCACCACGTTCCAACCGCCGAAACGGCTCATTCGTTTGGCGTATTCGTTCTCTGCCTCTTTCCAATATTTTTCTTTCAAACTGCCAGTGCAGATCACAGTACATTTCATTGAAATCACTCTTCCCTATAGTTCAATGCAGGGGCAGAAGGGCCCGCCCACTTCCAGTTGAACGTTCTCTATTCCATATTGTTCAAATGTTTCTAAAACCGCCATTTTAGCGGTCATCGGCGTATTATTATGATCGCTGAGATGGGCAAGAACTGCAGTTTTTAAAGATCCTTCCAAGGCTTTCAAAGCCAAAAGGGAGGCGCAATCCCCGTTGGAAAGATGCCCCCGCTCCGAACGGATCCGGGCCTGCAATTGGGGCGGATATGGCCCCAGCGCCAGCATTTGGGGATCATAGTTGCTCTCTAAAACGATCAGGGAACAGCCGGAAAGATACTGATTCATATCCGGCGTGATCTTGCCGGTATCGGTTACGAAGCCGATGGATTTGCCTTCCACATCGATCCGATATCCAAAAGAGGCGCAAACGTCGTGACTGGTGCGGATGGGGGTGATGGAGAAGTTTCCAACCCGGAAGGGGGCACCCTGATGGTCGATCCCTTCCACTTCCGCTTGCGCTAAGGTTGTTCCGCAACCATAAATGGCAGGATGCGGATGTTTTAGAATTTGGGGGATGGCTTTGATATGGTCGATATGTTCGTGGGTGAGAAGGATCCCATCTATTTGTTGCCAAGAAAGGGAACAGTCCTCTAGTCGGCGGGTTAACATCCGATAACTAACCCCGCAATCGATCAGCAGGCCCCGGCCTTCTGAAATCAAAACGGCCGCATTTCCTTTGCTGGATGAAAATAAGGAATAAAACTTTGCCATAGTTACCTCAAAAAAATAAGATGCGTTGGACAACGTCCAACGCATCTATTATAATAGATTTTTAAGGGAAAAGCAACTGTCAAAAAGAATATAAGCCAAGGCCGCCAGTAAAAACAGATCCGGCTCTTCTTTACTGCGGAAGATGATGAACATCACGGCCAACAGTAAAAAATCCTCCCATTCCGCCGGCTTTTTTTGCGGCAGGGGCGCCGGTGGCGGGCAAGGTTCCTTGGGCGGTTCCGGCTTGGGCTTTTGTTTGGGTTTGGCGGGCGGTTTAGGGGGATACAGTTGCCCATCGCTTTGCAAATGAATTTCCATTAAAACCCTCCCTTTTGATAAAGTTCCCAAAGGCGCAGGAGTTTCAGGATACGAATGGCTTCATCCGCTCTGCCTTGCCGTTCCGGCCGGAGCCATGGTTTCAATGCCGCCAATAAGGAACAGCGGTGGTCCGGCTGGCGGTTTAAATCCCCTATAGCAGAGGTGATCTTCCCCAGCATCCGAGGATCCAGCCCCCCGAGAAGGCCCGCCATCCCAGCGCCGGAAGGATCGGCCGGCGGGCTTTTGGGTTCAGCACCCAGGAAGGAAGAGAGCAGGTTGCTCAGTTCTGGTCCAGTAGTTCCTTCATTCTCTGCTGTACCTGGGGGCTGTTCAGAAAATCCCGGGCATCCCCTCCGCCGGAAAGGCCGTCTACCAGCGTATGGAGATCATCGCCACGCAAATTCTTTTGGATGGTTTCCATCTGATCCTTATCCTGCAGGATGCTCTTCACCTGTTTTTGCTGTTCCGGTGTTAGTGCGTTGGTGATCTTCTCCAGTAAAGCACGCTTTTCTTTTTTATCCATTTTTTTGATCTCGTCCATAAAATTGGATCCGCTCATTGGTTTGCTCCTTTCAAAATATATGGATTCCCTATTCCATTTCCCTTTATTTTATGCTAAAATGAACATAATGAGAACAAGGGAGTTAAAGAATGCGTTTGATTGTTGTTTCGGATTCCCACGGCCGGCGGGAACCCATCGAATTATTATATCGCCAATATCCCAATGATGGGATCATCCATCTGGGAGATCATATCAGCGATGCCCGCTGGATGCGGGAACGCACTCAGGGCCATCCGGTTTATGGGGTGAAGGGGAATTGCGATCCCTACGACCAAGGGCCGGAAGAATTCGTCTTGGAATTAGAAGATCAAAAGATTTTGATCTGCCACGGCCATCGCTATGGCGTGAAAAGCAGTTTGGGCGCCTTATTGGCCGCCGCAAAGGCAAAGGGCGTGAACGGCGTTTTCTTTGGCCACACGCATCAGCCCTTAATGGAACGGCGGGAAGGACTATTGCTATTGAATCCGGGCTCCTTGAAAATGGGCGACTATGCTATTATTGAGATTGAAGAGGGAAAACTGAAAGGAGTTTTGCTGAACCGCTATGAATAGAGAAGACGTGATGCGTCAATATAGCCCCCTTGCCTTGGCTTATCTGGGGGACGGAGTTTATGAACTATACGTGCGAAACTACGTGCTATCCCAAGGGAACCGACAAAATCATAAACTGCACGAAAAATCTAAACATTTCGTTAGTTGCGATGCGCAACAGCACTTTCTGGAAAAGATCCTGCCGGAACTCTCGGAAGATGAGCAGGAAATCGTGCGCCGGGGGAGAAATGCCAAAAGCCATTCCAAACCTCGCCATGCAGATTTGGGTACATATCACGCCGCTACCGGCTTTGAGGCTCTCTGGGGCTATCTCTATTTGGCCGGGGAACAAAAACGGCTGGATGTACTTTTTGAAAGGATCATAGCGAATGAAGAATAAATCATACCGGAAATATGCGGGAAGTTTAGCAGTGATGATACTGGGGGCATTGCTTTATGGCGTGGGGGTAACGGTTTTCATCAATCCCCATCGGGTGCTATTGGGCGGAGCCACTGGTTTGGCAACGATTATCAACGTTTTAACCGAGTTGCCCCTCGGCTTGATGGTGTTAGCCATCAATCTGCCTCTATTGGTGATTTCTTTTTTGATGTTGGGCAAGCGGTTTACGATGATGAGTTTGGGCGGCACTTTGCTGATCTCTCTGGCGATGGAAGCCACAGCCTGGATCCCCGCCTTTGAAGGGGAGCGGATACTTTCCACCCTTTGCGGGGCGGCCCTATCCGGCGCCGGAGCCGCTTTGATGTGCGGACAGGGAATGACCAGCGGCGGCAGTGATCTGGCCGCATTGTTGCTGCAGAAAAAGTTTCCGGGCATTTCCTTTGGCGGGTTGGTGCTGGTGATCGATGGTTTGGTAATTTTGGCCGGCGGCCTGCTTTATCGGGAACTGGAAACGGTTCTTTATTCTTTATTGTTGGCTGTGGTCTACACGGTGGTGTTGGACACTTATTTGAAAGGGCGCACTGCCGGCCGTTTCGCCTTTATTATTTCGGAAATTCCCTTGGAAGAGGCCATTATGAAAGAAACAGACCATAGTGTTACGATTTTAAAAGGAATGGGCGGGTATTCCCGGGAAGATCGCAACGTGTTGTTTTGCGCATTGAATCCCGGCGAAGAACGGCTGCTCCGGCGTATCGTATATCAACTGGATCCGAAGGCCTTTATGGTGGTGGGGGAGGCTACTGAAATTTTAGGATTTGGTTTCCAAGAATTGAAAAATGAGGCAATTAAATGATCGATTATTTAAAAGAATGGGTGGATCTTTCCCTTTGGGTGGGCACTCCGCCCACAGAAGGGGTGCGTTATAATCCTAAAAAAATCAGCAGGGAGAATTTCTTGAAGATTTTGCCCTTTGAAGTGCGCCCCAATCCCCTTTATGAGAAGGGGTATATTGTTGCGGGTGGGGAACCCAACGGCAACCATCCTTATCATCAGGCCGGGCTTTATTATTTTCAGGAACCCAGTGCAATGAGTGCTGTAACAGCGTTGCAACTGGATCCGGCAGATCGGGTTTTGGATCTTTGCGCCGCTCCCGGCTCTAAATCCACCGCAATTGCCGCAGAATTGGTTGATGGCCTATTGGTGGCGAATGAGATCAACGCCAAGCGAGCAAGCGCTCTCCTCTCAAATTTGGAGCGTATGGGCATCTCCCGGGCGGTGATCACCCATACAGATGGGGAGCATTTGGCTAAAGCCGCCCCACAGTATTTTGATAAGGTTCTGATCGATAGCCCTTGCTCCGGGGAAGGGATGTTTCGCAAATATCCCCGAATTCTGGAAGAATGGACAACCGATCTGGTGGAACTTTGCACCCAACGGAGCCGGGGCGTTTTAGAGGCAGGCGCCCAAACCCTGAAACCCGGCGGACGGTTGGTTTATTCCACCTGTACCTTTAATTTGGAAGAAAATGAAAAAACCATCCTTTGGTTTTTGGAACGCCATCCGGAATTCCAATTGGTTGATACGGGAATCCCGGGCGGAGAACCCGGATTTTTGGACCTGAAACAGGCCCGCCGCATCTTCCCCGGCCCCGATGGAGAAGGGCATTTTGTTTGCGCTATGGTTCATACCGGGGAAGGGGAGCGGAAAAATCTGCCCACCTTGAAGGGCGAAAAACTTCCGGAAGAAACCGCCTTTTTGAAAACGGTTTTGAAAGCCCCTAAAGGAAATCTGATTCGCCGGGGGAACTTTTGCTATCTGGTAGACGAGGACCTGCCGGATCTGAAGGGAATCCCGGTTTTAAGGGCCGGAATTCAGGCTTTGCAACAGGTGGGGCGCCAATGGAAACCGGCCCATCATTTGGCCATGTGTTTCCCCAAGGAGCAGTTTTGTTTCTTTGAGGATTGCACGCCGGAACGGGCCTATTCCTATTTGCGGGGCGAAGTGATTCCATCCGACGGAAAAGGGTTCGGCGTGGCTTGTGTGGAAGGTGTTCCTATGGGCTGGATCAAATCCAGCAACGGCCA
>JAZNEH010000166.1:0-4854 GCA_045588515.1 Eubacteriales bacterium | reverse complement strand
TATAAGGGAATGTGGGAAGATTTTTCCCGCACTGTTGGCTTCTGGGCCGATATGGACGATCCCTACGTGACCTATCACAATAATTTTATTGAATCCGAATGGTGGGCCTTAAAGCAGATCTTTGATAAAAAACTGCTTTACAAGGGTTTTAAGATCGTTCCCTATTGCCCCCGTTGCGGCACTCCCCTTTCCTCCCACGAGGTGGCTCAGGGTTATAAGAACGTGAAGGAACGGAGTGCGGTGGTGCGCTTTAAGGTGGTTGGCGAAGACGCCTATTTCCTGGCATGGACCACCACCCCCTGGACTCTGCCCAGCAACGTGGCCCTTTGCGTAAACCCCGATGAAACCTATTGTAAGGTAAAGGCCGCAGATGGCTACACCTATTATATGGCAGAAGCCCTCTTGGATCGGGTTTTAGGCAAGTTGGCCGAAGAAGGCCAGGATGCCTACACCGTTCTGGAAACTTACTGTGGTAAGGATCTGGAATACAAGGAATATGAGCCTCTCTTTGATTTTGTGAAGCCCGTTTGCGATAAGCAGAACAAAAAGGGCCATTACGTGACCTGCGATCACTACGTTACTATGACCGACGGTACCGGCATCGTTCATATTGCCCCCGCCTTTGGTGAAGACGACGCCAACGTGGGCCGCAAGTATGATCTGCCCTTCGTTCAATTGGTGGACGGTAAAGGCGAACTGACCGCCGAAACCCCCTATGCCGGGATCTTTGTTAAGAAGGCCGATCCCCTGGTTCTCACCGATCTGGATAAGGCCGGCCTGCTCTTTGACGCCCCTAAGTTTGAACATGATTATCCCTTCTGCTGGCGGTGCGATACTCCGCTGATCTATTATGCAAGAGAATCCTGGTTCATTAAGATGACGCAAGTGCGGGACAATCTGATCCGCAACAACAACACCATCAACTGGATCCCCGAATCCATCGGAAAGGGTCGATTCGGCGACTGGCTGGAAAATGTGCAGGATTGGGGCCTATCCCGGAACCGTTACTGGGGCACTCCCTTGAACATCTGGACCTGTGAATGCGGGCATCTTCATTCCATCGGCAGTATCGAAGAACTAAAGAGTATGAGCAACAACTGCCCCGAGGATATTGAACTCCATCGCCCGTTCATCGATGCGGTTACCATTACCTGCCCCCATTGCGGAAAGGAAATGCACCGGGTGCCCGAAGTGATCGACTGCTGGTTCGATTCTGGCTCTATGCCCTTTGCCCAGCATCATTATCCCTTTGAGAACAAGGAACTCTTTGAATCCCAATTCCCCGCCGACTTCATCTGCGAAGGCGTGGACCAAACCCGGGGTTGGTTCTATTCCCTCTTGGCGATCTCCACTTTGATCTTCGATCAGGCTCCTTATAAGAACGTGATCGTGTTGGGCCACGTTCAAGATAAAGACGGCCAGAAAATGAGCAAATCCAAGGGCAACGCTGTGGATCCCTTTGAGGCGTTGGAAAAGCACGGTGCCGATGCTATCCGTTGGTACTTCTACACCAATTCCGCCCCCTGGCTGCCCAACCGGTTCCACGACAAGGCGGTGACCGAGGGTCAGCGGAAGTTTATGGGTACCCTTTGGAACACCTATGCCTTCTTTACTCTTTATGCCAACATCGACAACTTTGATGCCACCAAATATAACTTAGAGGATTGCGCCTTGACGGTTATGGATCGTTGGGTTCTTTCCAAACTGAATACGATGGTGAAAACCGTTGACGATAACCTGGCCAACTATCGGGTGCCCGAAGCGGCCCGGGCACTGGACGAGTTCGTGGACGAATTGAGCAACTGGTACGTGCGCCGTGGCCGGGAGCGTTATTGGGCGCCGGGTATGGAAGCAGATAAGATCGCCGCTTATATGACCCTGTATCACGCTTTAGTGACCGTAACCAAGGCTGCCGCTCCTATGGTTCCCTTTATGACCGAGAATATCTACCAAAATCTGGTGCGGTCCATCGACAAAACCGCTCCCGAAAGCGTTCATCTTTGCGATTTCCCCGTTGCGAACGAAAGCCGCATTGACGTGAATCTGGAATACAATATGGAGCAACTTTTGAACATCGTTGTTTTGGGGCGTGCCGCCCGGAACGGCTCCGGCCGCAAGAACCGCCAGCCTTTGGCCGCTATGTATGTGGAAAGTGAAACCGCTTTAGACGAAGAATTCACCGCCATTATTCTGGATGAACTGAACGTGAAGAGCGTGGTTTATAAAACGGATCTTTCCGAGTTCCTCAGTTATGAATTCAAGCCTCAATTGAAGACGGTTGGCCCCAAATACGGCAAACAACTCAACGAGATCCGCACCGCCCTAGCTCAGCTGGATGGCTCCACCGCCAAGGCTGAACTGGACAGCAAGGGCGTTTTGACCCTGAATCTGCCCGGCGGAACGGTGGAACTTTTAACCGAAGATCTCTTGATCAGCGTTGCCCAGAAGGAAGGGTTCCATACCGTGAAGGACAAGGGCTACACGGTTGTTCTGGACATTAACCTGACTGATGCATTGATTCGGGAAGGCTTTGTGCGGGAGTTGATCTCCAAGATCCAGACTATGCGGAAGGATTCCGGCTTTGAAGTGACCGACCACATTAAGGTCTATGCGGCCGGCAACGATAAGCTGTTGGCGCTGATGAAGGAAGAGTTCCAAGAGATCGCCGACAACACCCTCTCCGATGAGCTGGCCGCCGATGCAACCGCTCCTGAATTCTCCAAGGAATGGGATATCAACGGCGAAAAGATCACTCTGGGTGTGGAAAAACTGTAAAAACGAAGAGCTTATGATCCCCAAAAACTTTCATTCCGGCGATTTGAAAGTTTTCGCGGTGGGTTTTAAAGGGAGGCGCCTTTTTCAAAAGGCACCTCCCTTCTGTTTTTGAAAAACATATACAAAAGTTGATTCGTGACTTTGTATATATTGCCAATTGCAACATATTTTCATATATGCTAAAATGAATTTAAAGATTAAACATTAAGGAGGAGAAAAGAAATGATTTTCTTAAGAAGTTCTATCGGCAAAGCATATGCATTTGTTGGACACATCCCCCTTCAAACGAATCGATTAATCTTGTCCACATAAATGTGCAGTGCCTTGTCTTCACAAGCGTTCTGCACATTTTTTTAATTCTAACTAATATTTTGAATATTTTGAAAGGAGAACAAAATGAGTTTATTATTAAAAAAAGGGATTGCTTGTTTAACCATTTTAATATTGTGCTGTTCTTTCAATCTGAATAACACATTTGTTTCCTATGCTTCGGAATTTGACGACGAATTTATGAATTCCATTACTGATCACGATTTTATGTTCGGCAAAACCAAAGTGTCAAAACCTATAATCAGTTATTAACTGAATTTGCAAAAGAATCCGTTAATAATAATCCATTCACTTTTAATTTTTCTTTAAAAAACAACGAAATAAATATCTATCCAAGTTATTATGGTGGAGCCTATATTAATAGCAAAGGCAAATTGATAATCAAGGTCGCAGGAGTTACTGAAGAAACTTTCAAGCAGAAACTTTCAGCAATGTGTGACATCGCATCTATAAAAGAATTATCCTATGAGTCTTGTAAAGTTTCTTATACAGAAATAAATCGCACGGTAGACCAAATTACAGACAACCTTGACTACTTTATGGAAAATGGAATATTCATTTCAGAGGTAAGTGATGATATTATCGAAAATCGGGTTATTGTTGGACTCAAAGAGCTTTCCGAGGAAAACATTAACTTTGTGAATAGTACAATAAACGTGCCTTATTTAAAATTTATCGAATCAGACGTAACTGAGGAAGAAACTACCGTCGGTGCCGGATATGCAATTGTTAGCACTGATAACGGTGGAGGCAGTACACTTGGATTTGCTGCAAAAAGAAATGGTACAACCGGTTTTGTGATATCTGGCCATGCAGGGAATCTTGTGGGAGAAACTTTTAAATACAATGGAACAACAATTGGATCTGTCACGCACACTGCCTACTATAATAATTCCACCGCCGATGCAGCATTTGTCAAAGCAGCAAGTGGAATTACCGCTTCCTATATAGTAAAAAATGGCGGCGCAATTTGGGGTGCTTCCACCTATTCATACCCGGTTGGAACCTCAATCTGCCTTTATGGAAAAACAAGCGGTTTACAAACAGGAACGATACGTTCAAAGAATACAAACCTCAGATACGATAACAATACTATCATCAAACAACAATGGGTGGGAAGTTATTCATCTACTAACGGAGATAGTGGAGGGCCCATCCTGTTCTATGATGGAGCTTTTAGCGGTCAAACTAAATATACTTTGGTGGGAATTCATTGTGGAACGATTGAAGAAGGTAGGCGGGCTTTTAGTCCATATTCAAATATTATAAATGAATTAGGTGTGTCATGTATTTTACAACCATAACAAAAAAACATATTCTCTCATTTTTGATTATCTCAATTTTACTTTTTCCAGGATGCTCCCAATCCGTAGAGTTGGTGCCCGTAAGCAAGCAGGTCATTGAAGGCGATTACCGAATCACATTTTTTTCGGAAAGCAATGTCTATCAAAGACGGGGGCTGAAATCCGCCGAATTAACCTTAACCATTGAATTTTTAGGAAAAGACCCTACCAGAGAGGTAAGCGCAAGCTATGCACTGGGCGGCTTCCATCTTTGTAACGAAATAGGGCAGCCTTTATATGACTATGTAACGCTTGAAGAAGAATTTCCATTTACGTTTTCAGCCGGACAACCTTACGAGCGTATTCTGGACTACAGCACGTTTTTTAAAAAACAAAAGGCCGGCGTTTACCAATTAAAGGGGTATGTAGATTTTACCGAGAGCGAATATCCCAATCGGAAGATAAA
>JAZNEH010000165.1:0-4594 GCA_045588515.1 Eubacteriales bacterium | reverse complement strand
CCCCCTGCAGTAGATGCAGAAGAACCGCCGATGAACATTAAGATACACGAGAATAACTTAGTGGGATCATAGAAACCGGCCATATCGAAGGTGGAAAAACCAACTGTTCGCATCGTTACCGAACAAAAGAATGCGTTCAGCAATTTATGTTTGGGTTCCAAAGAACCAAGAGTAAGCGGGTTGTTCCATTCTGCCAACAGATAAAATAATGCACCGCCCAATAATAGAACAACCGTAGCGCTTATGACAAGGCGGAAATAGATGGAATATGGCTCTCCTTTTTTCTTATTCAGCAATTCGTGCCAAACCGGGAAACCTAATCCCCCTAAGATCGTTAGTGCCATTAAAATCATCATTGGGAAAGTGTTTTCTCGGAGGGAGGCTATGCTATTGTTATAGCCCAGAATGTCGAACCCGGCGTTGCAGAAAGAAGAAATTGCAAGAAATATAGATTTCCATAGGCCGGACAAAATTCCTTCTTTCGGTATAAAATATAAACTCAATAGCAGTGCGCCGATTCCTTCAATCAAGAAAGAGCCCCAAACAACCGTTTTAACAAAGGATGTGGCGCCGTTTGCAGAATCTAGACCAAATGAGGATGAAAATAAGCGGCGCTCGCTAAAGGAAGAAGAACGGCGAAAATAGACCATCATCATCATAGCGATACTCATAAAACCAAGGCCGCCGATTTGAATCATCAAAAGAATAATCAGTTGCCCCCAAAATGTGAACATTGTGAAGGGATCTCCAACCGTTAAGCCGGTAACACAGGTTGCGCTGGTGGCTGTAAAAAGAGCAGAAAGGGGCGAAAGCCAGTCACCGGAACGATTGGAAATAGGGGTACATAGCAATATAGTTCCCAATAAAATGATGATTAGAAAACTTAGAATAACAGCGCTCATTGGGTTGTGAGCGATAAAAAAATGGTTTTTAGGAGATTTATTTTTCAAGAAAACTACCTCTTTTTTAAAAATCCTACATATATAAATAAAGTCGTGTTCTTATTATATCTACATCTTATTCAAAAAGCAATAGTTTTTAAAAAAATAACAGAGCAGGAATTCCTGCTCTGTTATTTGAATTACTTATTCAGTTGTTTTTTTGCGGTGGTAACCAATACTGCAAATGCTTCGGCATCAGTAGCAGCGATCTCAGCCAACATCTTTCTGTTCAGGTTGATCTTAGCCAATTTTAAACCGTGCATAAATTGGGAATAGTTGATGTCGTTCATTTTGCAAGCGGCGGAAATTCTGGTGATCCAGAGAGAACGGAAATCTCTCTTCTTCTGTTTTCTGCCGATGTAAGCGTTGGTCAAAGAACGCATTACAGCCTGATTAGCAGTTCTGAACTGTTTGCTCTTTGCACCGTAAAAGCCCTTAGCGAGCTTTAAAATCTTTTTTCTTCTTTTGCGGGTA
The DNA here is from genome assembly GCA_045588515.1 of Eubacteriales bacterium. GTDB lineage: Bacteria > Bacillota > Clostridia > Oscillospirales > QAKW01 > QAKW01. Next base: position 3,179 of record JAZNEH010000165.1, on the reverse strand, counting down.
GTAACCGCACCTTTAATTCTAGCCATTCTATTCAGCCTCCGTTATTTTTCGAATTATTTGTAGGGGATCAGCTTTTTCAAAGAAGATACATTGGTAGCATCTACATAAGCCTCTTTGCGAAGCCCTCTCTTACGCTTGGTGGATTTCTTATTCAAGATATGAGATCTGAAAGCATGGCTTCTTTTGATTTTGCCGCCCTTCGTAATCTTGAAACGTTTTTTTGCACCACTATGGGTTTTGAACTTAGCCACAATAATTGCCTCCCTTTATTTTTTTTCTTTCTTTGGCGCTAATACCATGATCATATTTCGCCCTTCCAGTTTAGCGGGCTTTTCGATCACGCAATTTTCTTCGGTCAGGGAACAGAAACGCTTTGCAATATCATATCCCAACTCAGTATGAGCCATTTCGCGACCCTTGAATTTCACAACAACCTTTACTTTATCGCCGGACTGCAAAAAGCGGTTGGCGTGAGATGCTTTGGTTTGAATGTCGTGCGTATCGATTTTTAAGGTTAACTGGATTTCTTTAACCGATACGATGTTTTGGTTTTTCTTTGCTTCCTTTTCTTTCTTGGCCTGCTCATAGCAATATTTACCAAAATCGATAATTTTGCAAACAGGCGGCTGAGCCTTCGGGGCAATCATTACCAAATCAAGGTTTTTTCCTTCTGCAATTCTTAAAGCATCAGCGGGAGCCATAATGCCCAACTGACTGCCATCGGAATCAACTACACGGATTTCTTTTTCGCGGATAGCCTCATTGATACTAAGGCTTTTTGCTTCTTTAGCGTTAATGTTTCCACACCTCCAAAAAATAATAAAAACGAGCAAATAGTATTTGCCCGTTCTCGCACATAAAATGACCCGAATATTATTCGAATCTTCCATGTTAACCGCTGCTGTTTAAAAACGCAGGGTGAGAACAGTTCAACTATTCTGCTTCTTTTTGCTCATATAGGATACCATACCGAAAATGAATTGTCAATCATTTTTTTAAAATATTTTTCCGATTTTTTGAAAAAACATCTTTACAAATCAAAAAATGTTGTGTATAATAGTGAAGCATTTTGAAATTGGCCTGGTAGTTCAGTTGGTTAGAACGCTAGCCTGTCACGCTAGAGGTCGTGGGTTCGAGCCCCATCCAGGTCGCCAATTTTGCTGCTATAGCTCAGGTGGTAGAGTGCATCCTTGGTAAGGATGAGGTCACCAGTTCAAATCTGGTTAGCAGCTCCAAAAAATTCCAAGTCTTCGGACTTGGAATTTTTTTATCCATTGCGAAAGCAATGGCATATCATCACGACGCAGTCGTGTATATCATTGCCGCACGAGTGCGGCGCATCTCATCACGCGTTAGCGTGTATCAAAAAGCTTTCGCAATGATGATATACAAAACTTCGTTTTGATGATATGCAATTCCTGCGGAATTGATGATATACAATGCTCCGCATTGATTTTCTGCCGCTTTTATGTTATAATACACCTAAAAGTCGGTGATGAAATGAATAAGCGATTTCCGTTTCCTAAACGATATTGGGTCTATTTGATTATTATTTTGATTTGTTCCATTTTGCTTATTGGTAACATTTATAGAACAGATGGTTGGACAGGGGATAAGCCGTTTTCTGAATTTTTGCAACATGATTGGCAGTTGCGCGCTATATTTTTAGTTGAAGAATTAATAATAGTTGGTGCGATGTTTTTATTTGTCATTTTAGCATGCAAGATTAGCAAAAAGCGAAATGCGAAAATTACTGAGCAATGGGAAACCGATAAATATTTAGGAATTAAACCAGGCGATTATGATTATGTATGGTTTGATTTTGCAAACACGGAACGAGCTTTAATCTTGAAGCAAGGTGAGCAATTTAAGTTGTATGTTGAAGAATATGAAGAACATACGGGAAATTGGAAAAATTTAGACGGCGTAGGTGTATATGCTAGTTTAGAGGCGGTAAAGAAAGCATTGTTTTATGAATGTGATTTTTATTGCGAAGAAAATTCAGAACTAGACAAACATGGCGATGAAATATATAAGGTAGAATAACTTATAAAGAAAATCAAGTTTTCAGGCACTTTTCATTCGTGTCATTAAGTTCAAAACTCTCAAAGAACCCTTACTGCAAAAGCGGTAGGGGTTTTGCTTTGTTGAAGTCTGGTGACCTCATCACGGGCGAAAGCCCGTAATTTAATGTCCGTTTTTGATGTGATAACGATGGGGGAGTTGTACTTAAAGGAAAATGCAAAGCAAAATGCCACCTAAAAAACTAATTCCGGCGGCAAGTAATTTTCCTTTACTTAATTTGGGGGCCTTTTTGAGATTACGTTTTTTAACTGCATAGGTGTCTTTGCCTAACGCTTCCAAAATCTCTGCTTCTTTATAGGAATAAAGCGCACTTCCGAGAGAAAAAAGCGCATAAAGAAAGAATACAGGCATAACGGTGAATAACGCCAATACATTGCTGGAAACGAAATAGGAAATATAAGCAAAGACCAAAACCCAAACAACAGCAATGATTGGGATAAAGGTATCCAATTGTTCCTGAATCGTCATTTTATACGTTTTTTTAGCCATTTTAAAACCACCTTGAATTATTTTGGTTTATTATAACATAAAACTTATAAAAAGTGTGAATAAATTCTTAAAAAGGAAAAAGACCCCACTGGGGCCTTTTTCAGAGTTTAAGATCTTCACTCCATCCTCGGGTAATTTTAACGTCGTCATCCTGAGGAATGGTTACCTTTGCTTCTTTTGTTTTATGATCCGGCTGAAGCATCGGTAAGGTGCAATAATAGGGGACAACATCATTTTTTTCTTTGGATTTCATAAAAACTTCCTCCGAGATTATATTATGTAAACCGCTGGAGATTACTCTTGGAAAATATTGTTTTCATAAAAACAAAAATAAGACAGCCAAAAGCGTGTTATCCTTAACGGAGTTTACGCAAACCGAGTAGGATGATAGAAATTGACAGTATGGCATAACGCTATACTGTCTTTTCTTATGCAAAAGCGAAATAGGAAGTGACGGCATTATCTTGGCTTGGGTGGAAAAAGCTATAATTATGTGGTATAATACTATCAATAGTTCAAATGACAGTAAATCACAAAGGTAATTACCGATGGGACACTGAAAACGACCGAATAGGCAAAAAACAACATTTCCTCTTTTTTATTTG
>JAZNEH010000164.1:0-4296 GCA_045588515.1 Eubacteriales bacterium | reverse complement strand
CCTCAAAACACCCCCATTCGTTACTATCTCATACTTCATCATATTTTTTTGAGAAAAGTGTTACCTATCATTGACGACTGCACAATAATAAAACGGCCGAACATTTTGTCTATGATGAATTTGCAATCACTTGTGGGTTGTAATGGTTCAAAAAATGTGTTATAATGTCTATAACTACGTTAAATTAAGGAGATTCTCCGATGAAAAAAAGAATAGTTGCAATTTTATTAGTGCTGGTTTTACTGATGGCCGGCGGTTGCCAGAAGGCTACTTTGGAAGGATACAAACTGTTTCGCTCCACGCCTATGGGCTTTTCGATGGAATATCCTGATTTCTGGCAAAAAAGCAGCGACGTGAAAAAGGGTATCGCCGTTTTCGTTTCTCCCACCGAAGGTTATAGCGATGAATATGCCGAAAATCTTTCGGTGCAGGAATTTGTGCCGGACATAGCCGGCGAAGATCTTTTGAATACCTATGTTAAAGGCTATGTGGCCAATCTGGAATCCACGGTGAAGAACTATAAGTTGGTTTCTGAACTGGATACCACTCTGGACGGCCAAACCGCCTATCAGATCGTTTACGAAACCCAATCCGACGATGAAACCGATCAAATGCGGCTTTTGCAGATCTTCACCCTCTATGATGGGAAAATCTACGTGCTGACCTATGCGGCGGAATTTTCCGGATATAGTTACTTTTTAACCTATGTGGAGAAGATGATCTCCACCTTTAAGTTCCTTTAAAATGAAGAAGGGAAGCATCAGCCCCCGCACCCGTGAGCGTGATGGGCGGCTATATGAATGGCTTTGCCGGCAGATGGAGCAAAGCGACCGGTTCCCAACGGTGCGCCAAGTGATGGATGCGATGGCGCTTTCTTCCACCAGCCAAGCCGATGCCGCCTTGAGGCGGCTGGAAGAAGCGGGGCTTTTGGTGCGGGAAGGCCGCTATCGGCGGCTTGCCCACCGGGAGCAGGGAACAGCGGTTCCGATCTTAGGCACCATTGCCGCCGGAATACCCCTCTTGGCGGAAGAAAATATCGAAGGCTGGATCCGGGTGGATCGTAATCTGGCCCGGAATCGCACGCTTTTTGCTCTGCAGGTGCGGGGAGAAAGTATGATCGATGCGGGAATTCTGGAACGGGATATTCTGATCTTAGAGCAGACACCCACTGTGGAAAACGGGCAGATCGCCGCCTGCTGGATCCCGGAAGAAGGCGCCACTGTCAAGCGGTTTTATCAGGAAAAGGGCGGCTATCGCCTTCAGCCGGAAAACAGCCGGATGGAGCCTATTTTCACCCGGGATTGCCGGGTTTTGGGCCGGGTGGTGGCGCTGGTGAGAAATTATGAGTAAGATTAACGTGGATGCCCTGATGGCGGCCTATGGATTGAAAACCGCCAAAAATCTGGGCCAGAACTTTTTGAACGATACAGATATTTTGGAAAAGATCGCCGATGCGGCTTGCCCTGCCGAAGGGATCTTGGAGATCGGCGCCGGGATCGGTTCTCTAACCGCCCTTTTGGCGGAAGGGAGCAAAAAGGCAGTAACAGTGGAGATCGATACTCGCCTGCAACCCTTGCTGGCCGCCCAGGTGCCCCAGTCCAATCATTCTTTTTTATGGCAGGATATCTTAAAAACGGACCTGAAGAAAGTTGCATCCGAATTCGGTGCCCCGCCGGTGATCGTGGGCAACTTGCCTTACTATATCACCACCGAGATTTTAATGCTGTTGCTTCGCAACCCCTGTTGGGAAAAGGCGGTGCTGATGGTGCAAAAAGAGGTGGCACAGCGGCTGATCGCCGCCCCCGGCGGCAAAGACTATCGAGCGGTGACCGCCATCACGCAAGCTTTTTGTCAAGTGGAATATCTCTTCGACGTAGCGCCCCACTACTTTTACCCGGCGCCCCACGTAACCAGCGCTGTGATCCGGCTGACGCCAAAAGCCGATGCACCCGCAGAGCGGGAGGCCTTTATCCGGCTGGTGGAAAGCGGCTTTGCCGCCCGGCGCAAAATGTTTGCTTCTGCCCCCGCCGCTCAAGCCGCCCTGAAGACGGATCGGGAAGGCATCAAGGACTTATTACGGGCCGCAAATCTGCCCGAAACCGCCCGGGCAGAAAGTTTTTCGCCCGAGGATTTCATAAATCTTTACGAACTTGCACAAAATTCGAAAAATCTTATTTGAAACTTTAGGTATAATGGCGGTTGCAAAGTTGCAAAATACCAACTATAATACTAAGTAGGAAAAAATTGATAAAAACGAAAGGAACCACGAAAATGACCACTAAGAATCAAGCTTTACTGACTTGGATTGACGAAATGGCCGCTATCACCAAACCCGAGAAGATCGTTTGGATCGATGGCAGCGAAGAGCAGCTGGAAGCCCTGCGGGCAGAGGCTTGCTCCACCGGTGAGCTCGAGAAGCTGGACCAGAAAAAACTGCCCGGCTGCTACCTGCATCGCACCGATCCTCTGGACGTAGCCCGGGTAGAGGATAGAACCTTTATCTGCGCCCGCTCCAAGAAGGAAGCCGGCCCCACCAACAACTGGATGGATCCCAAGGAAGCCTACGATATGATGTATGGCCTCTTTGACGGCGCTATGAAGGGCAGAACCATGTACGTAATCCCCTACAGCATGGGCGTTGTTGGCTCTCCCTTCTCCAAGATCGGTATTGAGCTGACCGATAGCATCTACGTTGTGCTGAATATGCACATTATGACCCGCATCGGCGCCAAGGTGCTGGAAGCCCTGGGCGACGGCGAATGGGTAAAGGGCCTGCATTCCAGAGCCCAGATGGATGCCGAAAAGAAATATATTATGCACTTCCCCGAGGATAACACCATTATGTCCGTAAACTCCGGTTACGGCGGAAACGTGCTGCTGGGTAAAAAATGCTTCGCTCTGCGGATCGCTTCCTATCTGGGTAAGAACGAAGGCTGGATGGCTGAGCATATGCTGATCTTGGGCGTTGAAAATCCCCAAGGTGAAGTGCGCTATATCTGCGCCGCTTTCCCCTCCGCCTGCGGTAAGACCAACTTGGCTATGCTGATCCCCCCCGAACTTTATGCTAAGAAGGGCTATAAGGTTTGGTGCGTGGGCGACGATATCTCTTGGCTGCGCATCGGCGCCGATGGCCGCCTCTATGCGATGAACCCCGAAAACGGCTTCTTCGGCGTGGCTCCCGGCACCAATGTGAAGAGCAACCCCAACGCTTTGGCTTCCACTATGAAGAACACCATCTTCACCAACGTTTGCCATACTGCTGATAATACCGTTTGGTGGGAAGGGCTGAATAAGGATCTGCCCGAAAACGCCATCGACTGGAAGGGCCAGCCCTGGGATCCTGCCAAGTTCAATAAGGCAGACAAGACCACCTGTGCCGCTCATCCCAACAGCCGCTTTACCGCTCCCGCCGAGAACTGCCCCTGCATCTCCAAGGAGTTCAATAACCCCAACGGTGTGCCCATCGATGCCATCGTGTTCGGCGGCCGCCGTGCTAAAACCGCACCCTTGGTATATCAATCCTTTGATTGGAACCACGGCGTGTTCGTAGGCTCTATTATGGCTTCTGAAACCACCGCTGCCGCCGCTGGCGCAGTTGGCGTTGTTCGCCGCGATCCTATGGCAATGCTGCCCTTCTGCGGCTATAATATGGGCGACTATTTCGCACACTGGATCGAAATGGGCAAAAAGATCCCCCATGCCCCCAAGATCTTCAACGTAAACTGGTTCCGCACCGATGATGAAGGCAACTTCATCTGGCCCGGTTTCGGCGATAACCTCCGTGTTCTGGAATGGATTCTGGATCGTTGTGCCGGTAAGGCTGATGCCGTTGAAACCGAGATCGGCTATCTGCCCAAAGCAGAGGATATCAATATCGAAGGCTTGGAAGATATTACTCTGGATACCGTTAAGGGCCTGCTTTCCGTGGATAAGGATCTCTGGAAAGAAGACGTGAAGGGTATTAAGGAATTCTACTCTAAGTTCGATGAATTTGATACTCTGCCTGCCGAACTGAAGAAGGAACTGGCGGACTTCGAAGCTCGCTTAGGTTAACCCCTCCGACCGGTTAGCGAACCGGTCGTGTCCCCTTTCAAAAGGGGACAACCCACAAGTAATTGCAAGTAAGCATACGGCCCTGCGGGAAGAAATGATCTCCCGCAGGGCTGTTTTTTATGGGGCGCACTTTGTGGGTTCGGGGGTTAAAGCACACCAAAGGTGCAGATGTAATCGCCAATGGGCGTGTGGAAACAGGGGGGGGAGGGCCGTGGGGCGCTCCCCCCCTCGTGGCCTCCAAAA
>JAZNEH010000163.1:0-1804 GCA_045588515.1 Eubacteriales bacterium | reverse complement strand
CTTCACAAGGAAGGGGTCGCCCTTACTCCGCTTTTCCTTTTTGATTTTCCGTTCTTTCGCTGATAATGTATCTGGGCCGGTTTTTCACTTCCATATAGATCTTGCCAACGTATTCGCCGATAATGCCCACACAAATCAATTGGATGGACGAAACCAAACAAATAACGGCCACAATACTGGCCCAGCCGGTTACTGCAAATCCCAGTAACTTGGCAACAACGGCCCAGATCAAACCGGCAAGACTTGCAATCGACATCAAAATGCCAAGCCCCGAGATCAGCCGAAGGGGTTTCACCGAAAGGCTTGTGATCCCATCCAAGGCCAACAGCACCATCTTGCTTAGGGGATAATGAGATTCCCCGGCAATCCGCTCTTTTCTGTCGTAATAAACGGCGCTGGACTTAAATCCCACCAAGGGGATCATCCCTCGCAAAAATAAATTCACTTCTTTGAAATTGGCAAATTCTTTCAGCACTCTAGCAGAAATCAGGCGGTAATCTGCGTGATTGAATACCACCTCTGCGCCCATCAAATTCAAAAACTTATAAAAGCCTTCGGCGGTGGCCTTTTTAAAGAAACGGTCGGTTTTTCGGCTGCTTCTGACGCCATATACCACTTCTGAGCCAGATAAATATTCCTTCACCATATTCGTCATAACAGAGATATCATCCTGCCCATCGCAATCGATGGAAATGGTGATATCGCATTGATCCATTGCTTCCATCAGCCCGGCTAAAACGGCATTCTGATGCCCTCGGTTCCGGCTTTGGGCAATGCCGATATAGGCCTCATTTTCGGCGGCCAGTTGCTTGATGATCTCCCAAGTGCGATCTTTGCTGCCATCGTTCACAAACATAATTTTACTTTTGGAAGAAATTAATTCTTCCGCCTGCATCAGTTTTAACTGTTCTAAAAACAATGGCGCTGTGATCGGCAACACTTTTTCTTCATTATAGCAAGGAATGACAATATATAAAATCGGTTTCATTTTATCATCCTTTCTGCAAGGGGTTTGGAATCCTTTGCTCTCCGCTTGATCTTTTCATATAAAACAAGCAGAAATTCTGTCTTTATTTTTTCAATGCTTGCACCGTGGCGTGATAGATCAATACCAACCCGGTGCTTAAAAGGGCGCCGCCGATAATATCGGTGAGCCAATGGACCCCGGAGATCAACCGGCCAATCACCATAAAGGCCATAAACGCTCCTAAAAAGATCAAAACTGCCCGGCGAAGCCATATTTTTTGGATCCGGGATTGGAATTGCATCATCACCACCGGGAACACGCTCATCGCCAGCATCGTGGTGGAAGAAGGATAGGAGGCTTCCAATTTTCCTTCGATCAACAGCGGCCGATAGTTAATGACCACCACCTCAAAAAACAAAAAGGAACCCATCACCAGCAAGAAAAAACCGCCCAAGGCCAGAATATCCCAATCCACCTTCAAAAGTTTTTTCCGCTTGAACCATTGCCAAAGGCCTAAAAGCCCAAAGCATCCCACCAAAGCCAACGGAAACAGGCTCACCAGATCGGTGAGATCATAAATTTCCATATGCACGCCGGTGAGATGATGGAACCAGCCGTTCAGCCCGCCAAAGCCCACAGACGTTCCGTTGGGGCCGATGGCTTGAACGTCGATAAACCGCACCAATAGAGTCCAAAGGATAAACAGTCCCAGAAAGATAAAAGGCACTGTAAAATACTGTTTTTTCTGTTTCATTTCATCATTCTCCTCAAATTAATAGGGATCGTAGCAATCGTATTTTCCCTTTCCCATATAGTAATTATATTCTATTATATAGT
>JAZNEH010000162.1:0-3828 GCA_045588515.1 Eubacteriales bacterium | reverse complement strand
TATGATAATGTTGCATTTGCTATGCGGGCAATCGGGTGTGCCAGCCGCACAATTCGTCGGCGTGTGCCGTATGTTCTGGGCGTGGTTGGTTTAGGGCATAAATCTAAAAACTATCCCCCCGAGTTATCCGGCGGCGAACAGCAACGTGTTGCTTTGGCGAGAGCGTTGGTGAATAATCCTCATTTAATTATAGCAGATGAACCCACCGGCAATGTGGATCCGCAGATGGCCCGGGAAATTATGGTTTTGCTGGATAAAATCAATCAAAGTGGAACTACAGTTATAGTTGTGACCCACGATGATACTTTGGTGAATGAATTTAATAAACGGGTGATCCGTATTGAAAAAGGCCGCGTAGTGAGCGATCAGATCGGCGGCTATGCGCAAGAAGAGAGCGAGGGATAAGCAATGTATTTTTTGCAAACTGCTTTTAAAAGCATTCGTAAAAATTATTTGATGACTTTTGCTTCCATTTTTGTTTTAGTTGCATGTATGTTGATTATTGGATCTGCTTATCTGTGCTCTGCAAATATTTCTTCATTTTTGGACTCCTTAGGCGAAAAAAATGAAATAGTTGCATATGTCGATGATGCAGTGGAAGAAAGTTCCTATGCGATTATTCAAACTGAGATTGAGTCGATCGATCCGGAAGCGATTGTTGATGTTAGATTTGTAACAAAAGATGAGGCGTTAACTGAATATCAAAAAGATTTCGGAGAAGATGGGGAATATCTTTCTTGGTTCTATGGCGAGGAAAATCCCTTGCGGAATGAGTTTAGAATTAAGGTTGATGATAAACACTTGGAGTCTTTTGAAGAAATTTCAGCCCAAATTGCCAATATGGAAGAAATCGCCAATATCTCTGATTCCAGAGAAGTGGTAAATCTTTTGATCTCATTGCAAAAGGTGATGGATATTCTTGGCTTTTGGATTATGGTGATCTTGGCCTTGGTTTCTTGGTTTATTGTTTCTAATACCATCAAACTGGCAATGCATAACCGCAGACACGAGATTAATATTATGAAATATGTTGGCGCAACCAATGGCTTCATTCGAGTTCCGTTTGTATTAGAGGGAATTGTGATCGGTCTAACTGCTGCAGTTGTTTCTTTTGTAATGCAATGGATCATTTATGTTTATTTGATGGAACCTTTGGTGGCAGACCTTCAGTTTATTTCAACGGTTCCGTTTATGGAATTGTTGCCTGTTGTGGTGATTTATTTCGTTGGAATCGGCTTGTTTGTTGGTTTGTTTGGTAGCGTATTTTCTATTAATAAGTATTTAAAGGTATAAGGTGATTATATGAGAAAATGGCGCTCCGCAATTGCACTTGTTATGGTTTTGTCCTTGATTATCGGGATGCTAACAACGATCGTGTTTAGCATTAAGGCTTATGGAGATACCGATGTTTCATCGATGCAAAATGAATTGGATGATTTGATCGCAAAACGAGAAAAACTTGAAAAGGAACTGGCCTCTATCGCTGATAAAAAAGATGCCGCTTTGGAGCAAAAGGATTTGCTGGATCAGCAAATTAACTCATTAAATGACGAAGCAGATCTTTTAAATACTATGGTGGATGATCTTTCCGATCAATTGGATGCCAGCGAGGAAAAGTTAAAGAACGCGGAATTGGTTTTGGATGAGCAAACGACTCGAGCGAAGGAGCGTGTTCGTGCTATGTACGAGCTTGGAAGCACCTCTTATGCGGAAATCATTTTGAATTCTGATTCCTTGCATGATTTTATTGCCAGAATTGAATTGGTAAAGCAGATGGCAACCTATGATAAAAAGGTAATCGAGGATCTGAAAGAAACAAAAAATACTATCCAAACTGAAACTGAGAAAATCAAGGTAAATAAAGAAAGCCAAGAGAAGGCTCTGAATCAATTAGAGAGTAATGTTTCTTCTTTAGAAAAGAAAAAGAATCAAAGCGAAAATTTGATTGAAACCTTTAATAAGAAGACGGAGGCCAATTTGAAGGCAATTGAAGAGGCTGAAAAGGCGGAAGCACAATTGCAAGCGGAGATTCGCCAAGCTCTTTCGGCTAGTTCCAATCAAAGTTTTGTTGGTGGGCAATTCCAATGGCCGGTGAATGGCTTTTATACGATTTCCGATGCTTTCGGTTATCGTACGCATCCGATTACCGGGGTTTATAAAATGCATACCGGCGTGGATATTTGCGGAAGCGGTATTCGAAATAAACCGATTTTAGCGGCCAATAGCGGAACGATTTTGAAGGCTGGTTATAACCGGGCATACGGTAATTATGTTGTGATCGATCATGGAGGTGGATATACCACGCTCTACGGGCACGCCAGTTCTTTGAATGTTAGTGTTGGTCAAACGGTTTCCAGAGGGGATACCATTGCATATGTTGGCTCTACTGGTTATTCAACCGGCCCCCATCTTCATTTTGAAATAATGCAAAACGGAAACTATATTAATCCGCTATCCTATTTTAGTTATAATTTTAAGTACACCTAAAGAGAGGCTTTATGAGAAGAAAAGTTGAATTAGGAACGGTTATCTTTTTTATCGTTGCCGCCGTTATGGTAACCGGTGTAGCGATGTATATGTATATGGCTCATATGGTGGAACGCACAACGGGCCAAAGCGCTATTTTTGAAAAGTTAAGCCGTGTAAACCAGGTAGTGAATAATCGCTATGTGGGAAAAATCGATGAAGAGGCGGCAATGGATTCTTTGATCAGTGGTTACGTTGATGGAATCGATCGGTATGGCGTATATTTGAATAAAACTGGTTATCTTGAATTCAAAAAGTCAGCGGAAGGCAAAAGCTCTGGGATTGGTGCAACGGTAAAATATATTGCATCCACCGGATATTTGAAGATCACTCGGGTCATCAGTGGATCTCCTTGCAATAAAGCGGGTTTGTTGGCTGGCGACATTATTGCAAAGATTAATAATGTGGATCTTTCAACCATTAGTTATACTGAAGCGACGAATCAATTAAAAGCGCCGGTTGGAACGGCCATCAAATTAACGATTCTTCGTGGGGATAAAACGGTAAATACAACCGTTACGGTTCTGGAATATACTGCATCGACTGTTGCCGGCAAGATGATTGGACCCAAAATCGGATATATTTCGATCAGTGAATTTGATGTCAATACCGCGGCAGATTTTAAATCCCAAGTGGAATCTTTGAAGGATTCCGGCGCAACTTCTTTTATTTTCGATGTTCGGAATAATACCGGTGGCTCTTTAACGGCTGTTACGGAAATTCTGGATTACATTTTGCCGGAAGGTGTTTTATGCTCTGTAAAAGATAAAAACGGCGATAAAACAGAATATTCCTCAGATGCAAATTGCATAACAGATCGAATTGTGGTTTTGATGAACGGCGAAACCTATAGCGGCGGTGAATTGTTTGCTGCGGCAATTCGTGATTATAACTACGGGACTTTGGTGGGAACAACAACCTATGGTAAAGGTATGGCTCAGGAAGTGATTCCTTTGGGGGATGATTCTGCATTGTATCTTTCTACCAATCTTTATTATCCACCGAATGGCATCAATTTTGATGGCATCGGCGTTTTGCCGGATCAAGAGGTTATGATGCCTGCTGAGTTGGAAGAACGTTTTTATGAACTCACAACCGGCGAAGATCCTCAATTACAAGCTGCAATTAAAAGTCTTGAATAAAAAGGAAAGCACCTCGACTGTGCACAAGTCCAGTAAAAACGGACAATAGAAAAAAAGAGCCCCCTATGGTAGAATAGAAGAAACTACCATAGGGGGAATTTGTATGCCAAGAGAATATCATCACATTCAATACTACGAAAAAGAAATAATGGAATTAAAA
>JAZNEH010000161.1:0-12855 GCA_045588515.1 Eubacteriales bacterium | reverse complement strand
TCGCCGCAAGTTCTGGTTTGCGATGAGTTCGGAACAGATGCTGAAACCGAAAAAATGCTAGAGGCAATGAATGCCGGCGTTCCGATTTTGGCAACTGCGCACGCTCGGGATGAAGAAGAATTATTCAGCCGGCCGCAAATTCGCCGTTTGAAAGAGGCAGGGGCACTATCTAAGATCGTTTTGTTAAAAGGTGCCCGTTCTCCGGGAAGAGTGAGAAAGGTGATAACGGTAAATCAATATGATGATGAAAATTATTGGTGCAGTTCTGATTGTTAGCGGTGGGTATTTCATTGGTAAAGTTTCAACCATACAGCGGCGCAACCGATTGGTTGCTTTGCGTGAAACGGAAGGTTTATTTCGCTTATATGAACAGCAAATGCGCGAATATCGCAAATCGCTGGAAGAGGTTTTATCCGGGCAGGGCTTCCTTGCGGAACAGATCTTAAAAGGAGAGGCTGTTAAAGGTTTTTTAAGTGAAGATCTAAAACGCTTGGAATCAACCGTGAGCCAACTGAAGATGGGAACTTATAGCGAATCGATGGAGGCGAACGATAGTTTTTTGAACTATTTAACTTCGGTGATTAATCAATTGGAGGAAGAAACTTCAACAATGGGAAAAGCGATACCGCTGGTGGCGGGGGCTATCGGGCTTTTAGTTGCAGTTTTATTATTTTAACAATGGATGTTGAATTAATTTTTAAGATCAGTACGGTGGGAATTATCGTTGCAGTTGTCAATATGGTTTTAAGCAAATTGGGGCGGGATGAATATTCAACGCTCACAACACTTGCGGGTGTACTTGTTGTATTGTTGGTTTTGTTAAATAAGATCAATGAACTCTTCGAATTAATCCGCTCGGTTTTTGAATTAAAATGAGCATCTATCAACTATGTGCCGGAGTGGTTGGGGCATTACTGATATATCTTTTTTTAAAAAATACGCAAGAGCGGTTTGCAACGTTATTGTTTATCGCCGGCAGTATTCTGATTCTGCTTTTTCTTCTGCCAAAGATTCCGCCTTTATTTTCTTTTGCCAATCAATTGGCCGACTATGCGCAGATAAATCAAACCTATTTTAGTTCAGTTTTGAAAAGTTTGGCTATTTGCTATTTGGGGGAGTTTACGGCTGGGATCTGTAAGGATTTCGGCGTGGCAGGCTGGGGAGAAAAAATCGAATTGGCTTGCCGTTGCTCTTTGTTGTTTATTGCGCTACCGTTATTTGAAGATTTTATATCGATGCTAACGGAGATGTTAAAATGAAAAGAATTCTAATTATATTTATTCTACTGTTTCTTTTTGCTTATCCGGCCGAAGCGGAAGAAGAACGGTACTCTGATGATTTTAGGCGTTCCGTTGAGTTAGAGAATTCTTTGCTTCCGGATGAAATTGACTTACAGGAACCTGAACAACTGCGAGATCAGTTGAGTTGGGAACGAATTTGGGAGTATTTGAAAGATCTTTTTAAAAAAACAATTGCTTTGGGCTTTCAGATTTTGATTCCGGGAATTTCAATGGTTATGCTATCGGTTTGGGTTAATTATTGTGGAAATACCTTTGCCGGAAACTCTTCAAGAGTGGTCTTTGCGTTGATTTTATCTCTTTCTATGGCATTGCTGGGGCAGAAAAATTTACAGGAAGCGGCCAATTTAATGCAGTCAGCCCTAGAGAGTATGAAAGTATTTTGCACAGCGTGTATTCCTTCATTTTCGGTTGTAATGATCGCAGCCGGTGAAAACGCAGGAGCGGCGGTATTTTCATCACTGATGGTTTTACTCGGTGAAGTTGGTGTATTTGTTTCCTCGAATTTATTAATGCCGTTGATACATATATATTTATCAATCGGAGTTTGTTCTGCAGTGGGAGATGAATATAATTTTTCTGCCGTTTCTCAGTATATTCGGCGCTTTTTAATATGGATCATCGGACTATCGGTGACTGGTTTCCGGTTAATCTTAAAGTTGCAGGCCGGTGCGGCTGCAGCCGGAGATCTGGTGGCCAAGAAATATATAAAAAGTGCGGTGGCTGGCTTGATTCCGTTTGTGGGAGGCTCTTTATCCCAAGGAGTAGACGGATTGTTTTCTGTTGCAACAGGAGCAAAAACAACCTTTGCAATTGCCGGAGTTTTGATTTTGATCTCGGTGATGCTTCCATCGCTTTTAATGGCCGGAGTCTATGGGTTCAGTTGGTCCTTGTGCCGCTGGTTGGCTTCTTTTTTAAACGATAAAACTGCCGTTAAAATTACCGATGTCTTATCCAATGGCTATTTTTTGCTGTTAGCGTTAGGCGGTGGCGTTACAATGATGGGCTTATTCTCCTTTTTTGGCTTGATAACATGGGTGGGATAAAATGAATGTCATAAAAGAATTGGGATTTTTAATATGCATTGCGATGGTATTAATGGTATATCTGAAGCAACTTCTTCCAGCCGGCAAAAATGCGACGATTGTTAAAGGAATTATTTCTGTTTTTGTTTTGCTTTCCATCCTATCGATTTTAACAAAAGGTCATTGGAAGAACTGGAATTTGAATAATCAAAAAGTCCTTGATGATGCTTCGATTGAAGAGATGGTTGCAGAAGGTTTGATGAACGAATGTAATCGATTTCTTGAAGAGCAAAAAACAGATGCAGAAGTAATAGATTTAAAGGTTGAAGATGGGGATGGTTATGAAATTGTTCATCTTTGCATCGTCGGGCAAGAAGGGGACCGTGGCAAGGCCTTATTATCTGCTCGATATCAAATTCAATATGATCGCATTGAGGTGAAAAATGAAAATTAAAGTGACAGAATGGGTGACAGAATGGAAAAGATTTTGGTATCTACCGGCGATGATTGTTTTTGGCTTGGTTTTGATGACTTTTAACGAAGCGGCTCCACAGACTGCAGAAACTGCTGCTACTCTATCCGAACAACAGTATATCTTTGAATTGGAAGAACGAGTAGAGAATATGCTATTGAGTGTAACCGGGGCCGGAAAATGCGATGTGACCATCACGCTTGCATCCGGCGTTCAAAAAGATTATGTGCGAGAAGAAGGGGCGGTGTTGGTTATAACAGATAAAAGCGGAAATGAAGTTCCGGTGATTGAACGGGAGCGTTTACCGGAAATCGCTGGCGTAACGGTGGTGAGCACCGGCGCAGAAGATATTCGGGTGCAACGTGCGATTATTCATTCGGTGGGCACGTTATTGGATGTGGGCACCAACAAGATTTGCGTGGTATTGAGAGAAGGGAGTTATTATGAAAATCAATAAAAAACAAATTGTATTCTTATCCTTGGCATTGGTTGTTTGTATTGCAGTTTATTTAAATTGGCGATATTTAGATCAAGTGGATCTAATCAATCCGGAATCGGTTACTGTGGATGCCGAAAACGATGAAGTGAAAATGCTTGGAGAAGCCGAGTTGGTTGAAACAGTAGCGAAAGATGTTGAAACTTATTTTTCGGAATGTCGATTAAATAAACAGCAAACCAGAGATGAAGCATTGGAATTATTGCAAAAAGTGGCTGATAGCGCAGAATCCACCAATGAAGTTCGCGAAAAAGCCAATAACGATCTGATTGATATGGCGAGAGTAACGGAAGTAGAATCCACCATCGAAAATCTTGTAAAGGCAAAAGGCTTTGCGGATTGTATGGTTCATATTGGTGAAGATTCTGTGAACGTTGTGGTGGCAACCCAAGGGCTTAGCAACGAACAGGCGGCGCAGATTAATGAAATTGTGATCAGTGAGGCAGATGCCAGTGCGGCGGCTGTGAAAATTGTTGAAATTAAAACGGAATAAATCCATTCTATAAAAAACTTGCAATTATAGAGCCGTATGTGCTATAATATAAAAAAGAGAAATTTCAAAAGGAGAATAATATTATGGATATTACCAATGAACTGGGCACAGTTGAGATTTCTGAAGAAGTGCTTTGTACTATTGCAAGTGTTGCAACCAATGAAGTGGAAGGCGTTGCCGGTCTGGCAAGTTCTTTAAGCGGAAACTTGAAGGATTTGATTACTAAGAAATATGCCGGAAAAGGAATCACAGTTGTAACAGAGAATGGTGAACTGGTGATTACTGCGAATATCGTGGTTAAATTCAGAGCGAATGTTCAGGATGTGGCGGTGAAGGTTCAAGATGCCATTCTTTCTGCTATTAACGATATGACTAATTATGAAGTTTCCGCTGTTAACGTGAATGTTGTGAATGTTCAAATCGGCGAAGAGAATAAGTAAGCGCAAAGGCTTCTGCATTATGCAGAAGCCTTTTTTATAGAATAAAGCCCGCTCCAAACGGAGCGGGCTTTGCTATTTATTTCTTTTTGGATTTTATTGAGCACCAGAGGCAGGGCGCAATTAAAGTAGAGGAATAACATCCGGAAAGAATACCGATGGCCATAGGAAGCGCAAAATATACGATGGAATCAATTCCCTTTATAATTGCAAAAGCCAATACCAGAATAATGGCAGTTAAAGACATTAAAGAGGTGTTGATGGTTCTGCCCATCGATTGATGGATGCTCTTATTCACTAAATCATTCAATGGCAACTTATTGCCGGTGAGCCGTTTGTTTTCACGAATACGGTCAAAAAGAACCAATGTATCGTTAACCGAATAACCCAGAATAGTTAAAACAACTGCAATAAAGCCATCGTTAATAGGCATTTTAAAGATTACGAAAATAAAGAATACAAGTGCAATATCGTGAATTAACGCAACCAATGCAGTGAGTCCGGCTGTGAATCCGGAAACGATGGAAAATCGAATGGCAATATAGAAGATGATAAAAATCGCAGCAAGGCCGATGGCAATCAAACCGTTTCTCAAGAAACGATTACCGATAGCAGCTTCAACATTAGTAGTAGAGCCTTGTGCCAGTTTGTTATCGGCATATTTCTCGTTCAAGGCATTGTAGAGTTTTTCTTGATCTTCGGTGGTGAGATTTTTAGTTCCTGCCAGGCTGATTACCAAAGAATTGGAATTGTCTTCATAACCAACGGCATTTTGAACGGTAGAATCACGATTGAGGGTGGATTTTACCAGTTTAGCAACTTCATCAGTGTTCAATTCGTTGCCAGTATAACTGTAAGTGATTTTAGCACCACCACTAAAGGTGATATCCAACTTAACACCGTTAATAAATGTAAATGCAATGCCGATCAGCATAATAGCAGCGGAGATAAGAAAATAAATGCGTCTTTTACTATAGAAATCAAACATCATTATTGAACCTCCTTTGCTGCTTTATAACCATAGAATTTGGGGTTGCTGGCCGCTTTGTAAGTGGAGAGAGATTCCAGCATTAGTTTGCTGGAAAGGATGGAAAGGCCAAAATTTAAAACAATACCAATCAATAAGGTATATGCAAAAGAAAGCATTGCGCCGGTTCCAAAGATTGCCAACAAGATACCGATAACTGCAGTAGTCACATTACAATCTAAAACGGCCGAGAACGCACGGTTGTAACCGGCAGAAATCGCACCCTTCAAGGTCTTCCCTGCATTAATCTCTTCTTTGATTCGCTCAGCAATGATAATATTGGAGTCAACACCCATACCGATCGATAGGATGATACCGGCGATACCGGGCAGGGTTAAAGTTAAGCCCATCAAATGGAAGATCAGAAGTTGTCCGGCAGTTTGTAAAAGCAGAGTGATGGAGGCGATAATGCCGGGAACTCTGTAATAAATGCTTAAGAAGAGCATAATCAAAATCAGAGCAATGGCACCGGCCAACATCATAACGCTCAGTGCATGGGTACCCATAGTGGCGCTCACAGAAGAGTAGTTGGAAGATTCCATAGCGAAGGGCAGGGCACCGGAATTGATTTTGGCGGCCAGGTCTTTCGCTTCGGCGGCGGTGAAACTACCACTGATGTAACCGCGGCCCTCGGTGATGGCGGTGGAAATGGTGGCAACGCTGATCAGCTTGTCGTCCATCATGATACCGATCAGATCGTTTACGTGTTTGCCGGTAACATCGGCAAAGGTCTTGGTGCCTTCTGTATCAAATTCCAAGTTTACAACGTATTGGCCATCCATAAAGCCGGATTCGGCTTTGGCAACCTTGCTGCCATCCATAAACTTTTCTTCGATCTTATAATTCCCAAGGGTGATGCCGTCTTGCATCAAAGCAACGGTATCTTCACCGGCTTTTTCGGCTTCATCAACCAAAGCAAATGTCAACTGAGCGGTTTCGCCCAATTCTGCAATGGCGGCAACGGGATCGAAATTCTTTTCGTTCGCTTGCCAGGGAAATTCCACTAAAACGGCATTATTTTCCTGATCGATCGTAACGGTACGGTCAAGAATATTACTGCTGTCCAAGCGCAATTCGATGATTGCTTTTGCGGATTCCAACTGATCGTCGGTGGGATCAACCGATTTATCGGTGGGTTGGAATGTTGCACTCACGCCGCCCTTAATGTCAATGCCAAAACGCATGTAACTGTTGCCTTCGGTATACATCCCGTATGCCGTATAACCAACAATTCCAAGGATAATGGCAACAACAATGAAGAACGAGATTTTTTGCCAGATGCTGGCTTTCTTTTGTCTCATTGTGACCTCCTTGAATATAGGTAATAAAAATACCATATTAAAACAAATTATATTATATAAAATATATAGATGAATGTCAAACAATTTTTCAATATGTTGTGATTATTTATATTTCTTACCGGTGATACATACGGTCTTCAGGGGACATTGATCGCATTTTGGATGACGCGCAACACAGAGCGCACGTCCGTGGTGCACCAGATCATGGCAAAATTTAGTCTGGCTTTCCGGCGGAATGACGGCTTTCAACTGCCGTTCTACAATTTCGGGGTTTTTACTGGTAGCCAATCCTAAATGATTGGAAATGCGAATACAATGGGTATCGGCGATAATGGCCGGTTTTCCGTAAATATCTCCGCAAATTAAATTGGCGGTTTTTCGGCCGACACCGGAAAGTTTTGTAAGTTCTTCAATGGAATCGGGAACTTTTCCGCCGTATTCATTCAAGATCGTTTGGCTCATTTCGATGATACTTTGGGCCTTGGCGCGGAAAAATCCGCAAGAATGAACGTAGCCGCAAAGTTCGTCAAAATCTGCAGAAGCAAAATCTTCTAAGGTGGGGTATCGTTTGAAGAGGGCAGGCGTTACTTCATTCACTCGTTTATCAGTGCACTGGGCGGAAAGGCGTGTGGCAATCAACAGTTCATATGGCTTTTCATAGTTGAGGGCACACTTGGCCTTCGGATACATTTCATTTAATGTATGGATAATAAATTGAATTTTTTCTGTTTTCTTCATTTTTGTCCTTTAACCTTTTCCCAGTATTGTCGGCTGGCTGACTCCAATTTATTGTCGCCGTATTCGTAATAATGCTTTCCTTTCAGGTCCGAAGGCATATAATTTTGATCTACATAGTGATTGGGGTAACTGTGCGGGTAGCGGTATCCGTCGCCGTGCCCCATTTTTTCAGCTCCGGAATAATGGGAATCCTGCAAATTAGCGGGAATGATTTGGCCCTTTCCGTTCCGAACATCCGCTAAGGCGCCGTCGATGGCCTCTATGGCGGAATTGGATTTGGGTGCAGTTGCTAGAAGAATAACAGCCTCGGCCAATGGGATTCTGGCCTCCGGCAAACCCAATGCTTGGGCGCAATCTACGCAGGACTTAACTATTGATATTGCTTGAGGATAAGCAAGACCAATATCTTCAGCGGCTATAACCATCAGCCGCCGGCAAGGGGAGAGCAGATTTCCGGCTTCCAGAAGGCGAGCCAGATAGACCAAAGCGGCATCAGGATCGGATCCTCGGATGGATTTTTGAAAGGCTGATAAAATATCATAATGAAAATCGCCGTCTTTATCGTAATGATTGCCACTCCGTTGCGAGGCGGCTTTTATCATATCTTCGGTGACGACCGGATTTTCCCGGGAAATGCCCAGGGATAGAATTTCCAAACAATTGCAACACTTTCGCACGTCACCGCCGCATCCATAAGCAATTTTTTCAATTCCTTCTTCATCAATTTGAATTGCGTATCCGTGTTCTTTTTCAACGTATGCTAAGCAACGCTTAATAAAAGGCACCATTTCTTTGGCCGAAACCGGCTTAAATTCAAAAACCGTGCATCGGCTCAAGATTGCATTATAAATGTAAAAATAGGGGTTTTCGGTGGTGGATGCAATTAGAGTAATACTGCCGTTTTCGATGAATTCCAAAAGGGATTGTTGTTGTTTTTTATTGAAATACTGAATTTCATCTAAATATAGAAGAATACCGTTGGGGGCAGTAAAAGGATTGATATCTTGGATGATCTCCTTGATATCGCTTATAGACGCCGTTGTGGCATTTAAACGATACAGTTTTCGGTCCGATTGCTCGGATATGATGCGTGCTAAGGTTGTTTTGCCAACGCCGCTGGGGCCGTAAAAGATCATATTGGGGATCTTTCCGCCTTCCACAATGGAGCGAAGCAATTTACCTTTGCCGATCAAATGCTGCTGTCCCACCATATCGTCGATGGAATTTGGGCGTAGAATATCAGATAATGGGCGCAATTTTTTTGCCTCCTGATGATTTTTTAATCATTATATCAAAAAGGCACCTTTGATTCAATATTTTTTTGATTGAAATTCCATTGACTTTGTGCTTGGAACAGTATAAAATGTTAATATCAAAAGCTAGGAGGCAGACAAATGATCGAAGAGGTTAAACAGCAACTGAAAAGAAATGCCAATACCATTCGTATGGACATTATCGAGCAGGTGCATAGCGCAAAATCCGGCCATCCCGGCGGCTCGCTTTCTATTGCTGATATTATGTCTTATTTGTACTTTATCGAAATGAATGTGGATCCTAAAAATCCCGGTTGGAAAGAGCGGGATCGCCTGGTTCTTTCTAAGGGCCACACTTGTCCGGCTCTCTATTCCGCTTTGGCAAGAAGAGGGTTTTTTAGCCCGGATATTTTGCCCACCTTCCGGCACATCGGAAGTATTCTTCAGGGCCACCCTGATATGAAACATATTCCCGGCGTGGATATGTCCAGTGGTTCCTTGGGGCAGGGAATTTCTGCCGCTTGCGGAATGGCCTTATCTGCTAAAAAATCCGGTGAATCTTATCGGGTTTACACGATTTTAGGGGATGGCGAGATCGAAGAAGGTCAGGTCTGGGAAGCGATGATGTTTGCCGCCCATTATAAACTTGATAATCTTTGCATCATTATCGATAGTAACGGGCTTCAGATTGACGGTCCCGTTAGTGAAGTTATGAATAGTGCACCCATTGCCGAAAAGGCAGCCGCTTTCGGTTGCAATGTGATTGAAATGGATGGCCACGATTTCGATTCTATCGAAGCAGCGTTTACTGCCGCTAAAAATGAAAATGGCAAGCCTCATTTGATCGTTGCAAAAACGATTAAGGGAAAAGGCGTTTCCTTTATGGAGAATCAGGTTTTCTGGCATGGTAGTGCGCCCAACGATGAGCAATATGAAATTGCAAGGAATGAGTTAAAGGAGGCTGCAAAATGTCTGTAAAAGAAGCAACGAGAGATAGTTACGGCAAGGCGTTGGTTGAATTTGCCGAAGAATATGATCTTTATGTTCTGGATGCCGATCTGGCGGCCGCCACAAAAACCGGAATGTTAAAGAAAGCCTATCCGGATCGTTTTATTGATTGCGGTATTGCTGAAGGAAATATGATGGGCGTTGCCGCCGGCATGGCAACTACCGGGAAAACTGTTTTTGCAAGCACATTTGCAATGTTTGCCGCTGGCCGTGCCTATGAACAGATTCGAAATTCTATCGGTTATCCTCATTTAAATGTTAAGATCGGCGCAACCCATGCAGGAATCTCCGTTGGGGAAGATGGCGCCACCCATCAATGTAACGAAGATATCGCTCTGATGAGAACGATTCCCGGTATGGTGATCCTGAATCCTGCTGATCCCGTTGAGGCTCGCCTTTGCGTGAAGGCCGCTATTGAGCATAAAGGCCCTGTTTATATGCGTTTTGGCAGAATGGCAATTGATTCTATTTTTGATGATTCCTATCGTTTTGAAATCGGTAAAGGCGCTGTGTTGAAGGATGGAAAGGATGTTGCCATTATTGCAACCGGTTTGATGGTAGGCCGTGCTTTAGAGGCTGCCGAAAAATTAAAGGAAGAGGGCATAGATGCCGCTGTTATCAATATGGCAACCATCAAACCCTTAGATAACGATCTGGTTTTGAAATATGCTGCAAAATGTAAGGCTATTGTAACAACAGAAGAACATTCTGTGATCGGTGGACTGGGTGCAGCTGTTTGCGAATTGATCTGCGAGCAGGGGAACTGCCCGGTGGTTCGCCATGGTGTTGAAGATTGCTATGGTAAGAGCGGCCCGGCTTTGGATCTGCTGGATCTTTATGAACTGAACGCCGATGGAATTGCCGAAAAGGCACGCTACGCAATTGCGCTGAAAAAATAATTTTGAAAGCCGGGCGAAAAAATCGCCCGGCTTTTTAAAATAATACTTGACGAAAATAAAAAATCGGTGTATACTTTCAACATAACATTTGCGGGTATAATTCATCGGTAGAATGCGACCTTCCCAAGGTTGATAGGTGGGTTCGACTCCCATTACCCGCTCCAAAGGGCCTTTTTTAAAAGGCCCTTTTTTCAAATTTTTGAAAGTAGGTGCTATGATGCGTAAAGATAAAATGAATTATTATTTGGATATGGCGGATGCCGCCACCGGACGAGGAACCTGTCTGCGGCGGAATTTTGGCGCAATTGTTGTTAAAAATGATGAGATTGTTGCAACCGGTTATACCGGTGCACCTCGTGGCCGGCAGAATTGTTGCGATCTAAACCGGTGTATCCGTCAGGAATTGGGCTTAAAAAGAGGCGAACGCTATGAACTTTGCCGTTCCGTTCATGCTGAAGCAAATTGCATTATTTCTGCGGCTCGCCGGGATACATTGGGCGGAACTCTCTTTTTGGTGGGCCACGAAGTTTCAACTGGTGCTTATGTTGAAAATGCCGCTCCTTGCGCAATGTGCAAAAGAATGATTATCAATGCCGGTATTGAAAAAGTGGTGGTTCGGGATAATAAAGAAGATTATCACGTTCTGGAAGTGAATGATTGGATCGAAAACGACGAGTCCCTGGATGGAACCCTCGGTTATTAAAAAAGTTGGCACGGAAGATTCCGTGCCAACTTTTTTAATATTGTATTTCAGTAATCTGCCAGCAATCAATCTTGGGTATAGTGAATTCAACTCTTCCGTTTTTGAAATCAAAGGATAAAAGTTTTCCTTCAGGTACAAGTTTAACGGTTTTAGGGCATTTTTCGGTTGCCACCGAAACCTTAACGTTATATAAAGGAATAATATCCTCGATGATCTCTATGTTTTTGCCTCGCCGCACCGGGCTGGCATAAAGGGTATGAACCAGTTCCTTGTTTTGTTCTTGGTTTTCGCAAAGAGTCAGAATCCCTTGGGCGGGCAAACTGGATCGAATGGAGATGTCATTGCCTAAAAGACGGTCGATCAGTTTAGTTATGATCTCTTTGGTGTAGATATTCCCTTGCTCAAAATATTCGTAGAATAACTGCTGTGAAAGATAAGCGGTGTTTTGGGTGCATATGATCGCATCGCAGTATTTTTCACCGCTGGTGGGAGAATGCCTATGGGAACAAAAGTGCTCTGCCGTTCGGTTAAAATAGGGCTTTTCGATGATGCCTAAAGACGAACCACTGGTCGTGGCTGCACGAACGGCCGGCGCATAGATGATATAGGCGGCATTTCGCAATGTGGGAATATCATATTCAGGGCGAATATAGGCGGGGTTATATTCAGACTCACCCATAGCATTACATCCTAAGTTGATGGCGAAATCCCTGCCATCGACTGTCATTCCTGCATGATAACTTGATAAAAGTTTACCGCCGTTCATTAAATAGTTGTTGACTTTAGCGGTGAGGTTATTATCAAGAACGGTATGATCAGGAAGGATCAGTAACTTATATTGATTAAAGTCGGCTTCAGTATCTATCATATCAAAAAGATAGTGGCCTTCCAACAGAATACGGGAACAACCGGCATTGCTTCCTTTTAAATTAGACTCATCCAAATCCATATCATTATAATAATTTAAGATCGCTTCATTGGATAATACGGCAATATCGGATTTGTTTTTTGCGCCCTTCAACCAAGGTTCTCGTTCCTCAATGGTTTTGTATGCCTCGCCGATCAGGGCATGGGTTGCTTCATCTGCAGCGCCGCTGGGCGGCAGTTGATCGCCGTTGGAGCATTTTGCACCGTTGGCGGCAGATAGAGCAACTTCGTAGCGCAAAGCATTAGGATGCTTATAGCCGCCGAATTCACCCCAGGTCTTATGAAATTTCCCGGTCATTCCCAGATATTCCATACCAATGGTTCTTACGTGGCGGCAGACATTGGGAAATGGTCATAACCCCATCCACCGGTGGGCAGACTTTCCAGTTCCAGGTGGCTATCCATAAAAGCAAGATCTCGGCGTCCATGGCGAATGTGGCCGCCGTTGTGGAAGACAGGCAAATCTGGCTTTACGGAATCGATGGTTTCCCGGGTGCGCCTGGTGTAATTAGCATAAACCCTTTCAGCGTAAGCAATCGCATCTCTAGGGTCGTTAGGATCCAAGTTTTCTTTCTTCATTCCCTTGATGCAGTAATCGCAATAACAGGGCCGCACCTTAACAATGTCTAAAAAGATTCCGTCGGTATCATAATTCTCGCACACCTCTTTGATTTATGCCATCAGCTTGTCTAGATAGGGGGTATTCAAGCAAAGATAATGATACTTCGGGATTGTGAAATCCGGAACAGTATCCGGTGCTGGTTTTAAAAGCCAATCG
>JAZNEH010000160.1:0-12434 GCA_045588515.1 Eubacteriales bacterium | reverse complement strand
CTTTATGCAATTTTAAACGATGAAAATGGTAGCGGCCCCCAAACGCTGATGAAAACGCTTTTTGAAAAACAAACGGGCAAAAAAATCAATGAAGTTTTGATGGAGTTTTATGAAAAGGGCAAGCCCTATATTGCCTCTTTTGCGCCGATGGTTTTTGAGGCTTGCCGGGCGGGGGATGTCATTGCCCGCCGGATTCTGGAGGAAAATGTGGCCCGTTTTTCGGTGCATATTAAGGGCGCATTGGCTCTTTTTGAAGGGGCAAAGGAAATTCCCTTGGTATTCAGCGGCAGTATCACCAAAGGAATGGACGTTTTAAAGCCAATGTTGGAATCAAATTTAAAAAATAAACCGATTCAGATCGAAATATTAGCCGAGGATCCCGCCTTGGGAGCCGTTCGACTGGCTAGATTATCAGGAGGAAAATCAGATGAGAACTGAAGAACGAAACCCGGCATCTACTCATATTGACAGAATGTCTACCGCCGAAATGGTGGCGGTGATGCAAGAAGCCAATCTGGAAGCCGCTCGGGCGGTGGAAGGGGCTGGAACAGCAATTGAAAAGGCCATTGAAGCCACTGCTGAGCGAATGAAAAAAGGTGGCCGTTTACTTTATATCGGTTGCGGAACTTCTGGCCGCTTAGGGGTGTTGGATGCCTCGGAATGCCCGCCCACTTATGGCGTTCCCCATGAATTGGTGGTGGGGGTGATGGCTGGCGGTTATGAGGCTTTATATCGAGCCGGAGAAAGCGCTGAGGATAATGCCGAAGCCGGCCGGCGGGATCTATCCGCCCATGAAATCACCGAACTGGATACAGTAATGGGGATTTCTGTGGCGGGCAATGCCGCCTATGTGGCGGGTGCATTGGAATATGCTAAGGAGAGGGGAGCGCTGATTTTGGGGCTCACCTGCAACCCGGAAAGCCAATTGGCTCAAAAGGCCGCTATTGCTATTATCACTGAAACGGGCCCGGAGATCATCACCGGTTCCACCCGAATGAAGGCCGGCAGTGCCCATAAGATGGTGTTGAATATGCTTTCCACCGGAGTGATGATCAAACTGGGCAGAGTCTATGAAAATCATATGATCTATGTGCAACCTTCCAACGAAAAATTAAAACGGCGGGTGCTGCGGATCACGGCTGATTTGATGAATTGTTCTCCGGAAGAGGCAGAACTTCTGCTGAATCGCCACGGCTGGTCCATCCCGGAAGTGTTAAAAAATGAAAAATGAATTGAAATAGAAAAATGATAATAACTCCTTTCTCATAAATATAATGAAGAGAAAGGAGTTGTTTTTTATGGCGGAAGTTTATTTATCACCCTCCCCCCGGCATTTTAATCTGGGCTACGGAACCTATGGAACCGAGGAGGAACGAATGAATTTGATTGCCGATGTGGTGGAATTGGAACTGGCCCGTAACGGAATTGCAACAAACCGAAATAATCCGGCCTACGATCTGCAAACGGTGGTGGCAGATGCCAATGCGAAAAATACGGACATCTATGTGGCGATCCGCTCCCAAGCGGGGCTTTCTTCCGATCGGGGAGCGGCCGTTTATTATTACCGTCCCGGCACCGATAGCCAACGGCTGGCCGAGGAAATTTATGCCACCCTCTCGGTTGTAACTCCAACAGAGGATCGGGGGCTTTTTGAAGGAGCCAGTGCCTATGGCGGGCAGGGCTATTATGAATTGCGCCGTACCCGGATGCCGGCAGCGATCGTGGAAGTGGGATTTCATAGCAACCCGCAGGATGCGGATTTTATTATCTCCAACGTCTACGAAATCGGGGTAGCTATCGCCAAGGGGATTCTTGATTACTTTGGGTTGCCCTATGCCCCTGATACCCCAGAGGAGGAAACTCGTCTTAAAAATGAATATAACAATGTATATTTATGAATAATATTCACCCCTATTTTAATAAAAATTAAAAAATATTTGAATTTTATTAAAAAAACCCCTTGACAAGACGAATATTATGCACTATAATACACTCATCCAATAAAAATTCTCAAGAAAAGAGGAATAAAACAATGAATATGAAAAAGATTTTGTGTCTGGTTCTGGCTATGATGTTGGTAGTGACCTGCCTGGCCGGTTGCGGTGCCAAGAAAAACGAGGATCAGTTGGTTATGGCAACCAACGCCGCTTTCCCGCCCTATGAGTATATGGAAGGCGATGAGTTCAAGGGTATCGATATCGATATGGCGAAGGCTCTGGCTGAAAAACTGGGCAAAGAACTGGTGATCGAAAACGTTGAATTCGGTTCTATCGTAACCGGCGTTCAATCCGGGAAATACGATGTGGGTATTGCCGGTATGACCGTTACTGATGAACGGAAAGAAAGCGTAAACTTCTCTGATTCTTATGCAACCGGCGTTCAGGTTGTTATCGTGAAGGAAGACGGCAAGATCCAGTCTCTGGAAGATCTGGAAGGCGACGACGTTATGATCGGCGTTCAGCAGGATACCACCGGCCATATCTATGCCGGCGATACCGTTGAAAACGGTGGCTACGGTGAAGACCACATAACCGCTTACCTGGCAGGTGCTGATGCTGTTAATGCTCTGGTAACCGGTAAGGTAAACGCTGTGATCATTGATAACGAGCCCGCTAAGAGTTTCGTTGCCGCCAACGATGGGTTGAAGATTCTGCCTGCTGAATGGGTGGTGGAAGATTACGCCATCGCTATCAATAAGGAAGATACTCAACTGTTGGAAGATATCAACAAGGCTCTGGCTGAAATGAAGGCCGATGGTTCTTTGCAGAAGATCATCGATACCTATATTCCCGCTGAATAAAATCAGTTATCACGAAACGGGGGCTTCCCATAGCCCCCGTTTTTTTCGCTGGAAAGGATGTTAATGTGAAAAAGATTTTAGAATGGTTCACAGCAACGGAATTCTATTCGGATTTCCATTTGAACTTTATTGCCAGTGATCGCTGGCAATCCCTCCTAAAGGGCTTGGGCGCCACCCTTAAGATCACCTTTTTTGCTCTGCTGATCGGTTTGGTGATCGGCGTTGTGATCGCCGCCGTTCGTTCTACTTATGATAAGAATAAAGAAACAATGGCCAAAAAAGGCGGGATCGGCTGGGCCCTGATGCGGATCGGAAACGCTATTTGTAATCTTTATTTAACGGTAATTCGGGGAACCCCTGTGGTGGTTCAGCTGATGATCTTTTATTTCGTTATTTTTGCTTTTTCTCGCAACGGGATTATGATTGCAATTATTGCATTCGGTTGTAATTCCGGCGCCTATGTGGCAGAAATTTTCCGAAGCGGGATCGTTTCGGTGGATAACGGCCAGTTTGAGGCCGGCCGCTCTTTGGGCTTCAGTTATCTGCAAACTATGACCCATATTATTATTCCCCAGGCCTTCAAGAACGTATTACCCACCCTTTGTAATGAGTTTATCGTTTTATTAAAGGAAACCTCCGTTGCCGGCTATGTGGGTGTGGTAGATCTCACCAAAGCGGGCGATATTATCCGTGGCCGCACCTTTTCGGCTTTTATGCCGCTGATTGCTGTGGCGCTGATCTATTTGGTGCTGGTGATTATCCTTACGTCATTGGTGGGTAAATTGGAAAGGAGGTTGCAGAAGAGTGAACGATAATATCATTCAGGTCCATGGCCTGAAAAAGCATTATAATAAAGGCCTTATTAAAGCCTTGGATGGCGTCAATATTGATATTAAGCGTGGCGAAGTGGTGGTTGTGATCGGCCCTTCCGGAAGCGGAAAATCCACGTTGCTTCGGAGCCTGAACCTTCTGGAAACGCCAACTGAGGGTGAGATTTTGGTGGATGGCGTGGATATTAACGCCAAAAAGGTGAACATCAACCTGCACCGCCAAAAAATGGGAATGGTGTTCCAACATTTCAACTTGTTCCCCCATATGACGATTCTGAAAAATATGACCATCGCCCCGATGAAACTGAAAAAGATACCCAAGGCCGAGGCGGAAGCGAAGGCCCGGGAACTTTTGAACCGGGTAGGATTGGGCGATCGTGCCGAAGCGTATCCCAGCCAACTTTCCGGCGGGCAAAAACAGCGTGTTGCCATCGTGCGTGCTCTGTGTATGGATCCCGAGGTGATGCTCTTTGATGAGCCCACCAGCGCATTGGATCCCGAAATGGTCGGCGAAGTTCTGGACGTTATGCAGGATCTTGCCAAGGGCGGAATGACGATGGTGGTGGTAACCCACGAAATGGGCTTTGCCCGGAGCGTTGCCAGCCGGGTGGTCTTTATGGACGAAGGGGACATTATGGAAGAAGGTACTCCCGAGGAGATCTTCGAGCATCCCAAATGCGACCGCTTGAAGGATTTTTTGAGTAAGGTCCTCTAAGAACCTTAAAACTTTCAAACTGTATAAAACTTTTTTCGGCAAAAGAGGAGGAGCCTTCTGAGAAAGGCTCCTCCCCTTGGTTTATAATACGATTTGTAGCCCCAGCAAGGCCAGTAACAGGGATGGAATTGCCACGATAGCGCCGTAGCGGATAAAGGTTCCAAAGGAAAAGGGGACCTTGTGGGCCCGCAAAAGGCCGGTCCACATAATGCCTGCCAGAGCGCCGATGGGAGTGAAAAATGCCCCCAGATTTGAACCGATCACAGCGGCATATAGTCCCGCCGCCTTGGCGGCGCCTGCCAGGTTGGCGGTAATGCCGGAGTATAATACACTCATCGGAATATTGTTGATGAGGTTTGCCACTAAAAAGGAACTGATCCCGTAAGTAAATATCGCTTCTCCCTGATTTAAAACCTCCGCCAGAGTGGTAGTCAAGCCGGTTTTTTCCATAGCCAGAACCAATATGAACATCGAGAGCACAAAGGGTGCCATCTCAAAGGGTGCCCGCTTACAGGTTTCTAGAATCGTCACCAAAGTGCGCCCCTTGAGTAAAAGATATATCGCCGCACAAAGGAACAGACTGCCCATAGCCACCAGCGAGATGATCCACATAGGCAAGGCCAGTGTGTTGGAAAGCACTAGGAACAAAATGCAAACTCCCAGGTGCACCAAACCCAGCGCCACCAGAGGTTTGTCCGGCTGGGCAGAGGCGTTAAATATCGTCTGTAAGGGCTCTTTCAGTTTTTTTCGGAATAAGAACCATAAAACCGCCAAAGAACCCACGCCCGCCATCAGAGTGGGCAAAGCCATCACTTTGATATAGGCAATAAAATCGCATCCCGCTCCGGTGGCAAGATAGATGTTGGTGGGGTTCCCAATGATCAGAACCATACTCCAAGTGTTGGCGGCAATAAATTCTGCAAATAGATAGGGCAGGGGATCGATCTTTGCTTGCCGAGTGAAATAGCAGATAAAGGGGGTAAAAGTTAAAACGATAATATCGTTGGAGGTGAAGATCGTTAGAATCGAAACCGTAATATAAAGGGTGAAAAATAGCGCTGCTTGGCTCCCTTTCGCTTTGGATAGGATCTTTTCCGCCAACCAGCGAAAAAAGCCAACGCTATCCAAAAAAACGGAAATCAAAGTCATTGAGAAGAACAGCACCAAAATTTTCAGTGGATTCATTGCGGTGGGTGCAGTAAGCCCTGTTCCGATCTCTCCCCAGGTCAGCACTCCGCTAAAGGCTAAAACTAGAGCCCCCACTACCGGTGGCAACCAATAAATGCAGATCTGTTCCCCATTGATGCGAACAGATGGCTTCCATATGACTAATATGATCAAAGCAATGCAGGTCAGCGTTGCTGTTATAGCAGTTACGATCATAAAATATTCCCTCCAAACGAGAGTTATTATAACACTCACCCTTGCAGGATGCAAGAATTGATGTTAAAATAATGCTATGAAAATTATCCGAAGCAACCGCAAAACCTTGTCCCTTGGCATCAATCGGCAGGGCGAAGTGGAGGTGCGGGCGCCTTATGGCTGTTCCGAGGCCCGCATTTTGCAGTTTATTCAGGAACATTCCGGCTGGCTGGAAAAACATCTGCGGGAATTTAAGCCCCAAAAGGAATATACCCCGGAGCAGATCAATACCTTACGCCAAAAGGCAGAATCGGTTTTGCCCCAAAAGGTGGCTTATTTTGCCTCGCTAATGGGGCTGGCCCCCGCTTATGTGAAGATCACCTCTGCCCGAAGCCGTTATGGCAGTTGCAATTCCAAGAAAGGGCTTTGCTTTTCTCTTTATCTGATGGAAAAAAGTGAACGCTGTATCGATTATGTTGTGGTTCACGAATTGGCCCATCTGCGCCAGATGAACCATAGCCCTGCCTTTTATCGGGAGATCGAAAAAATTCTGCCGGACTATCGATCTCGCATCAAAGAACTGAAACAATAAAGAAGTTCCGCCTAATGGCGGAACTTCTTTATTGTTTTTGTGCCAGTTTATTCCAAAACTTAAAGGTTGCGGGCCAGGCGGCGGCTGCCACCAGAACCATAAAGAAATAGGGAAGTGCTTCCTGGCAGATCAGCCCTTCCGGCAATAAAAGGCGAACCAAAGATTTAGTGCCCAAAGCCAACCCTGCGCCGGGGATCACTTTAATGAGTTGCACCCACCAGCAGGCTTTGGTTTCATAGCGGATCCAGCGTTGATCCAATTCATAGGCAATGCCGAATCCCAAAACAGCGCCCAGCATTTTATAAGCATTTTCCAAGCCGTGGAGTAAAACTTCATCCTGCGTATTGCCCAGGTATAGTTCCATAAAGACCACCTGCCCGATGCTCCAAAGAATCATCGCCCCAAAGAAAATTCGGAAGAAATGGGGCTTTTCTTTGGCTTTTTGAATGATCGGATAAATACCGAACACTAAAACCAATGCGATAACCGCCGAAGTGAGCACATCGGCCGGCGTGTGAACGCCCAGATACATCCGGCTGAAAGGAATTAAAATACAAAGAACGATGGCGGGGATACGAATCCATTTTTGCTTGTTCCAAAGAGCCAGCCCCCCGAAGGTGCCAACGGAATTCTGGGTGTGCCCGCTGGGGAAGGAATAGCCGGTAGCAGCGGGGATAGCGCTTTCCACAGCCTTGAAATTAGGATCCCGTACCCAAGGCCGGGGCACCTTGCAAACTACTTTTAATAACTGGTTGATCTGGGTGCCCAAAAAGGCTAAGGCCAAAAGATAATAGCCTTCGTGCTTATCCACGCACCAAAGAAAGATCATCGCCAGCGCCAAAAAGATCATTTCATCGCCCAGATAGGTAATGGCACCCATAAAAGCAGTCAGGATCGGGGTGCGGATTCCTTCCAGGAAATATAAAAACTCCATAATGACACTCCTTTTAACATTCTTGTTTCCATATTAGCAGAAAATGGAACTTTTGTAAAGACTTTGATTCACTCTCCACACATCAAGATTAACAGCAAGAAATATTTCTTGCTGTTTCTGGTTACTCATCTTTATTTCTTGTTATTTCTTGTCATTTCTTGCGTTGAAAATCAGTTCTTTTTTCAGAATGATCGTTTCAAAGGAAACGCCGGAGGGGGTCTGCTTAAAGGAAATGGGCGCTCCGTCTGCATAGATGGCAGAAACTTTTCCATCCAGATCTACTTGATTCAAGGTCAATTTTCCGCCGTAAAGGGTAATTTTCTGTTGATTCCTTTTTTCTCATCCTTATTTACAGTTGGAGTAAAAAAGGCTACGAAAAACTTTCGTAGCCTTTTAAAGTTAAAATTAAACGGTGGGGATCTCCACTTCGATTTCCTTGCCGGCATTGGCACTTTTCACGATACCGTCTAAAATAGCTTGTTGGTTGATGATCTGGCTGGAGGGAATGGGAGCCTTGCCGCCGTTCTTATGAGCATCCACAAAGGAACGCAACTTCAAATAGAAGAGGCTTTCCTTGGTCTTCAGGATGGGGATCTCGGTTTCAACGCTTTCACCGGCCACGTCGTGGTAAACCTTCATAGCACCGCCAACGGTGCCGTTCCAGCACTTGGTGGAGGGGATCCGCAGGGAGCCTTTAGTACCCATAATGATGGTATCACCGGAGGTATCCAGATGCATCGCCCAGGCAATTCTGAAGTCCAGGGTAATGCCGCCCTCCAAACGGATAAAAGCAGCCGCAAAATCATCAACACCAAAGATGTCGGCGTATTCAGCGGGCTTGCCGCGGGCGATCCAGTATTCCTTGCTCTTACCGAAGAAATCAGATTTCATCGCAGAAACAGTCAGGGGCTTGGGATTGCCCAGAGCATTCATCACCATATCCAAAGAATAGCAGCCGATATCGCCCAAAGCACCGATGGCGCCCTTGTCAGCCTCAATAAAGGAAGTGCCGTAGGGAGCGGGAATACCTTTGCGGCGGCCGCCACCGGTCTGAACGTAGTAAATGTCGCCCAGTTCGCCGGACTCAACGATCTTTTTGATCATCTTCATATTCTCATCCATTCTGGGCTGGAAGCCAATGGAGAGCAGTCTGCCGGTTTCCTTTTCAACCTTCATCACTTCGATGGCCTCTTCCAAGGTTACAGTGAAGGGCTTCTCCAGCATGACGTCTACGCCGGCTTTCATTGCCTGAATGGCGCAGGGAGCATGCTGAGAGTTATAAGTACAAACAGAAACGATGTCCAGATTTTCTTTGGCCAGCATCTCTTCGGTGCTTTCGTAGCAGGCGGCGCCTTCCACTTCCATCTTCTCGAAGAACTTAGCAGCCTTGCCGGGGATGATATCGGAACCGGCAACGATCTCAACGTCGGGGCAGAGTTTATAGTTCTTTACGTGCGCTTCTGCGATCCAGCCGCAACCGATAATACCAACGCGAACCTTTTTGGAAGCGTCAACGGCAGGGCCTTCCTGTTCAATGTTAAAGCCCAAAGCTTTATCTTCAGCCATGTTTCTTTACCTCTTTTCTAAAGATTTGATACTCTAAGTTTAATATGAAAAAGAAAGAAAGTCAACGATTATTTCCTCAAATTGCGGCGATTTTTCTAAATTTTTTCTCATATAGATAAAAAGAAAGGAGTGTGTTATTAAATTATGATGGTCTATACGATCCAACCGGGTGATTCTCTCTATCAGATCGCCCGGCGTTTCGGAACCACAGTAGAGCGATTGGTGGAGGCAAACGGCGTTGATCCCAATAAATATCTGGTGATCGGCGATAGTTTGGTAATTCCTGCCCCGGTAGGGCAGCGGCCTGCTTTTATTGTGAATGGTTATGCTTATCCCTTTATTGATCGGAATAATCTGATGCGTGCCTTGCCTGATTTAACCTATCTTTCCCTGTTCAGCACCGGCATCACAGAAGAAGGGGGATTGATCCCCTTGAAAATGGAAGAAGAGGCCATTCGTCTGGCTCGCTCTCAAAATACTGTTCCGCTACTGGTTCTCACATCGATCGATGAAACCGGCGGATTCAGCGGGGAACGGGCGGCTCGCTTTTTAGATAATGCTGCCGCTTGGCCGGTTTTGATCGAAGCCTTGAAGCGAACGTTAAATGAACGGAACTATGGGGGCGTAGATGTGGATTTTGAATATCTGCCGCCTCGATTGGCCGCCACCTATGCAGAATTTATCAATCGCCTGCGGCAGGAATTGGCGCCGAAACCGGTGTTTGTGGCGCTGGCTCCGAAAAAGAGTTCTGAACAACGGGGCCTTCTTTATGAGGCGCACGATTATGCCGCTTTGGGAGCCGCCGCCAGCGGTGTTTTAGTGATGACCTATGAATGGGGTTATACCTATGGTCCGCCTATGGCAGTGGCACCTTTGGATCAGGTGACGGAAGTTTTGGAATATGCGGTGTCCCAAATTCCGGCGAATAAGATCCTGATGGGCTTGCCCAATTATGGCTATGATTGGATGCTCCCTTATGAGGAAGGCCGCCCGGCCCGCTCGATCGGGAACTATGAAGCCATCGCCTTGGCCCGAAAATACGGGGCGGAAATTCAATTTGATGAAAAGGCCCAATCGCCTTGGTTCCGTTATTATGATAATCGAGGCAATCAGCATGAAGTTTGGTTCGAAGATGCGCGCAGTTATCAAGCTAAACTACGTTTGGCTCAGCGCTTGGGTTTAAAGGGTGTAAGCATCTGGAACATTATGCGGTGGTTCCGCCCGCTTTATACCTTGTTAAACGGGATGTTTGAAATACAAAAGTTTTAATTGCTTTTATGGGGATAAAGGTTGATAATTTCCCCTAGGAGATGAGGATATTGAATTTAGATAAAAGTCAAAAACGGTTATGCTACAGCATGATATTTCCGGCCCTTTTTGAGATGATCTTAAACCAATTGTTTCATATGGCGGATAGCATTATGCTGGGGCAGATGCCCGATTCAACTACAACAGTGGCGGCGGTTGGTCTTTGTGGAGCGCCCACCAATTTGATTATTTCGGTAGCGTCTAATTTCTTTATCGGAACCACTGCAACCATCGCATGGTATTATGGTGCCGGCAAGAAAAAGAATATGCGATCCATTGTATGGTAGGCGATGCTCCTGGCTTTAGGGATCGCAACGGTTCTTTCCGGCCTTTGCCTGGTCTTTGCCCGTCCCATTATGAAATTTGTTTGCGGTGGGGGAGAGGTGCTGGAGATTGCGGCCAGTTATTATCGCATCAATGCCTATGGCTTTTTCTTTCAGATTTTAACGATGTGTATAACGGCCTGCTTCCGGGGCATCGGTATCACCAAACTGCCGATGATTTATAATTTGATTGGTGGCGCCGTCAATGTTGTTTTAAATTATCTTCTTATTTATGGGAAATGCGGTCTGCCGGCTCTGCGTGCCGATGGTGCTGCATGGGCTACCAGTATTTCCAAAATGCTGATCTTTGCCATTGCGTTAGGAATCCTGGTTTTTAAAAAAACCGAGATTCGTTATCGAAAGGATGTTTCCTTCCGGTTGGATGTGGCTTTTAAAAAACGTCTTCTGCCCATCGGCCTCAGTGCCGCCGGGGAACAGGTGGTCCTTCAAAGCGGTGCTTTATTGATGGCCAAGGTTGTGGCTCTTCTGCCTGTGGCCCAGATCGCCGCAAATCAGATTGTTGCTAACGTAGAAACCTTTGCGTGGGCCAGCGGTGGTGCCTGCGCCGTTGCGGCAACCTCTCTTTTCGGCCGCTCTATTGGCGAAGGGAAGCCAGAGAAGGGCAGAGCCTATCTGCGCTTTATCATTAAGTGGGCGATTCTGTTCGCCATTGTTGAAATGGTGGTTTTCATGGCCTTGGGCCGTCCATTGGCTGCCCTGTTTACCAGCGACCAAAGCCTATATCCAATGATTATGCGAATTCTGCTGATCGCCGCAATTACTTTACCGCTGATCGGCACCCATCAATCCGTCAGCGGCGCTCTGCGGAGCGCCGGTGATACCGTTGCACCTTTGGTGGCCTCTATTATCAGCCTTTGGGTGATCCGATTGATTCCCGGCTTTTTCCTGATCAAGATAATGGGGATGGGCATTTATGCTTATCGTTTTCTGATCTTTGCGGATCAGGGAGTCCGGCTTCTGGTGGTGGCAATCTTTTATCTGACCGGCCATTGGAGAAAGAAGTTAAAATGACACTTTCAAACTTTGAAAGTGTCATTTTTTGGGTTATTTACTTAATTTCTCATCAATAGCTTTGGCCGCTTGCTTGCCGGCGCCCATCGCCAAGATCACTGTGGCCGCTCCGGTAACGGCATCGCCGCCGGCGTAAACGTTTTCCCGGCTGGTCAGCCCCGTTTCCTCTTCGGTCACAATGCAACCCCATTTGTTGGTTTCCAATCCCGGGGTGGTGGAACGGATTAGAGGATTGGGAGAAGTGCCGATGGCCATAATCACTGTGTCCATCTCTAACGTATGTTCACTGCCTTCCTTCACAATGGGTTTCCGCCGGCCGGAGGCATCCGGCTCGCCCAACGTCATTTCTACGCAGGTCAGGCCCTTCACATTCTGATGTTCATCGCCCAGAATCGCAGTGGGGTTGGTGAGGGTTTTGAAGATAATGCCCTCTTCAATGGCGTGATGGATTTCTTCTGCCCGGGCAGGGATTTCGTCCATCGAACGCCGATAAACGATGTAAACTTCTTCTGCGCCCAGCCGTTTTGCGCAACGGGCCGCATCCATCGCCACGTTTCCGCCACCCACGATAGCCACTTTATGACCCTTTTGGATGGGGGTTTCGCTATCGGGCAGATAGGCTTTCATCAGATTTACCCGGGTTAAAAATTCATTGGCAGAATAAACGCCTTTCAGGTTTTCTCCGGGGATCCCCATAAACCGGGGCAGGCCGGCACCGGTGCCGATGAACACGCCGTTAAAACCTTCTTCAAAGAGTTCATCAATGGAAAGCACCCGGCCAATCACCATATTGGTTTCCACTTTTACGCCCAAAGTTTTTAAGCCTTCAATTTCCTTAGCAACAATGGCTTTGGGCAGGCGGAATTCCGGAATGCCGTAGACTAATACGCCGCCGGCTAAATGTAATGCTTCAAAAACCGTTACTTCATAGCCTTTTTTTGCCAGATCGCCGGCGCAGGTCAGCCCTGCCGG
>JAZNEH010000159.1:0-2524 GCA_045588515.1 Eubacteriales bacterium | reverse complement strand
GCTTCCCAGCCTTCATCTTCCAGCACGTTGGTCATATTGTAGCAGGCCAAGGCCAGGAATTCATCCTCCAACCAGTTTCTGCCAAAATGGTTGTAATCGCCGAAGTTGGTGCCTTCTTCAACACCGCGCAGAGAACCGCGGCAGATCCGTTTGCCCACCATGATCACAGTCTTGCCTTCGGGGAAAACTGTGAAGGGGTTTTTACGGGGATCCAATCCCTCGAACCGTTCCTTGGGTGCAAACCCGATCAGGTCAATGCCTTCTTTTTTGACTGCTGCTTCGATCTTTGCTTTTAAATCGCTCATTTTATAATACCTCCAAAAGGATTTTATATTTTAATTATATAATTACCTCTAACTATTTTCAATCATAAATAACGATATAAAGTTTAGAAAAACGGAACTTGCAATAGTTCTTAAATTGTGATAAAATCGATTAAAAGGGGGGTGCATAGTTTTGTTTTTCGGTGAAAATGCGTTAGTAATCTCGCTGGCCTGTCATCAGGTGTTCAGTACGCAAAAAAATGCCCTTGCGGTGCTGGGCAGAACTCATTATAGCCTTTCTTATCGCTTTTCCGGCCAAACAGTGCTGGAATATGGAGAAGAGCGCTTGGTTTCTGAAGCCGGCACCCTGACTTATGTGCCCAAGGGCTTGGATTATATAACGGAAGTCCCGGAAGCAGGGGAGATGGTCGTGGTCCATTTTGATCTTGCAGACGAGGACGCCCCCGCTGTACCTGTGGTGATCACTCCAACGGATCCGTCGTTTTTTGCGGAAGAGTTCGTAACCTTGATCCATCGCATCAACCGAGGGCGCGATCCCAAGAGTCTTTCGATCTTCTATGGGATCCTTGCGGCCTTGGATCAAAACCAGCCTACTCTGGGCAACGCCTCGCCCCGGGTGCTGGTCATAAAGGAGTATATCGATCATCATTTGAATAGGCCAGAGTTGGGGATATCTGCCGTGGCGGAGCGGTTCGGGGTGAGCGATTCCTATTTGCGCCGTTCTTTTCGCTCCTGCTTTGGGATCTCGCCGGGCGCTTATATCAAAAAATGTCGGATCGAAAATGCAAAAATCCTCCTCCAAACGGGTTACTATACCATTGGTGAAGTGGCCGCTCAATGTGGCTATGAAAGCCTCAGTTATTTTTCTGCGGATTTTCATCGGATGGTGGGGTGTTCCCCAAGGGAATATATGAATAAAAAATAAGGTGTTGCTAAGCAACACCTTATTTTTTATTCAACGACTAATTCTGCTATGGTATTCACGTTTCCGGCGCCCATCAGGATTGCCATATCACCGGCTTTTAATTCCTTTTTCAAATATTCTGCAATATCTTCGAATTTACTGATATAGATGGCACCGGGAATTGCATTTTTGAGATCAACAATGTTCACGCCCACCTTGTTAATTTCACGGGCGGCATAGATGTCTGTGAGAACTGCCTGGTCTGCAATAGCTAGCATTTTAGCAAATTCTTTCATTAAATAATAAGTGCGGGTGAAGGTGTGGGGCTGGAAGATCACATAAACCTTTCCTTGGCAAACTTCTTTTGCACTTTTTAAAGTCGCTTGAATCTCTGTAGGATGATGGGCATAATCATCGATGATGAAAGCGCCGTTGCAGGTGCCTCGCACTTCAAATCTCCGATCGGCGCCGGTGAAGGATTCCAATCCTTCTTTCACATCATTCGGGGCAACGCCAAAACGGAAGGCCGTGCAAGCAGAGGCTAAAGCGTTAAGGATATTATGCTGTCCCGGGATTTTTAAAGAAACTTTTGTGCAAAACCTTCCTTTATAATAAATATCAAATTGCGGGTAGCCGGAGATAAACTGAATATTTTCAGCACGGCAGTCATTTTGTTTTCCTAATCCGAAGGTGAGTGTTTCTCCTTTGAAATAATCCCGAACAGTTTGGCAATTAGAGTCATCTCCGTTGATCACCATAAATCCACTTTTGTTAAAGTTTTCGGTGAAACGGCAAAACGAATCTTTGATCGCATTCAGGTCTTTAAAGAAGTCCAGATGATCTTCGTCGATATTCAGGATCACGCCGCAATGGGGGTAAAAGTGGTGAAAGGAATTTACGTATTCGCAGGCTTCATAAACTGCGTAATCGCTTTGCCCTAAGCAATAGTTTCCGCCAATGGCTTTCAAATTGGCACCCACCAGAACGGTGGGATCCAGTTTCGCCGTTTTAAGAATACAAGAGATTAAGGAGGTAACGGTGGTTTTTCCGTGGGTACCTGAAACGGCAATGGAATTTTTGAATTCGGCGGTCATATAACCCAGCAAAACAGCGCGTTCCATCATGGGAATGTTGTTTTCACGGGCATAAACCAATTCGGGATTGTTATCGGATACTGCGGCAGTATAAACCAGCAGATCGCAACCCACTGCATTATCGGCATCGTGGGAAGGGTAAACAATAATGCCGGAATCAATTAATTTTTTTATAGTGGGATTTTTGCCGGTATCTGAGCCGGTCACCGTTTTGCCCTGTTGCTTCAAGATCAATGCTAACG
>JAZNEH010000158.1:0-6081 GCA_045588515.1 Eubacteriales bacterium | reverse complement strand
GCGGGCGAAAGCCTAGAAGATCTTTTTATAAGAAAAATTCCCCCCTTTTTGATGAGGGCGGTCAATTTTATAAGAGTGGGTTGCGTTCTTTCATAACGGTATCCCCTTTTCTAAATTGCAGTTATTATATCACAACCTATTTTTATTTACAATATTTGAACTGTCAAAAGCATATAAATTCCAGAGGTGTTTTTGATGACAGAATTTTTCACGGCGGCTTTTTCCTCCCCTTTAGGGGCAAGCGTTGTTTTGCTCACGTTAGGCTTATTATTTGTGAACGGCTGGACTGATGCGCCCAATGCCATTGCGGCGGCGGTGGCAACCCGGGCCGTCACCTTGCGTCAAGGAATTTTCCTTGCCACTTTTATGAACCTGATCGGCGGGGTATTTACCCTGACTCTGGGGCGCCAAGTGGCGAAAACGGTTTTCGCCCTGGGGGATTTTCCACCGGGCCGGCAAGGGAGCATCGGATTGGCAGCAGCGATGCTGGCGGGTATTATCTGGGCTGTTTTAGCCTGGCGATTTGGGATCCCGACCAGCGAGAGCCACGGCCTGATGGCGGGGCTGATGGGGGCCACTTTAGCCCTGAATATCGCCGGCATTTCCATTCCGGCCCTTTGCAAAGTGTTGGCCGGGTTGATTTTCTCCATTGGCTTAGGCCTGTTGGGAGGCTGGGCCTTTTCTGTGCTTTTACAAAGGATGCAAGCTACAGGAACCCTTTGGCGTTGGGGCCAGATTCTTTCGGCAGCGGCTATGGCCTTTTGCCACGGATTGCAAGATACGCCAAAATTCGCATCTATTCTGATTTTAGGAATGATTCTCTGGGGCGGAGAAACTGCCTTTACTCTGCCTCTTTGGGCGCCGCTTCTTTGCAGTTTTATGATGAGTTTGGGAACTCTTTTAGGCGGAGGGCGAATCATTCGCAAGGTGGGCAGTGAAATGGTCCATATTGATTTAAAAGAAGGCTTTGCCGCCGATCTGGCCGGCACCCTCACCATGCTCCTTTCCACCATACAGGGATTCCCCGTTAGCACCACCCATGCCAAAACCACCGCCCTTATGGGGGCCGCCTTGGGCGGAAAAAATCGGTTTATCGACAAAAAGATCGCCGGCTCCATGTTTTTATCCTGGCTTATCACCTTCCCCTTTTGCGGGCTTTTAGCCTATTTTTTTACAAAACTACTACTTTCTTTTTAAGGGAAACCACGGTATGCTGAAATAAAAAACTTGGAACTGTATGTAATAAAGAGTGAAGAGGCAAGTAGATGTAAAAGAAGTGCGTATGCGTGCCTAAAGGGGGAACTGCGGCGGGATAGTAAGCACCTGTACCAGTGCATAGTGATAGACGAATGTATGCGATTTCGTTTTATGTATGGATTTGAAGAACACTCACCGGAGAATACGGTAAAGTTTCTGAAAATACTTGTAAAGGTGTTTCCGTTTCACATCAAAGCGATTCAAAATGGAAAATTTGATCACATCTATTTCCAGCGCAGAAACGATTACAGATTTATTTTCAAAAAGGGGTTGACATTTTATTATTGCCGTGTTATCATATATAGGCTTTAAAAAGCAAATGCGCTGGTAGCTCAGCTGGATAGAGCGTCTGACTACGGATCAGAAGGCCGGGAGTTCGAATCTTCTCCAGCGCGCCAAAAAAATCGACAAGTTTCGGCTTGTCGATTTTTTATTTTGTTTTCGAGGGCTCAAGCACTTTGCTCCACACTTGAAAAACCAAGATGAACAATATTCGCTCAAGTCCCTCTAATAACAACCTATCACAATGTGGAACAGTTGTCAATCATTATACTATGAAAACTTCAGAAGACTATTCCGCCTCTAATTGATCAAAGGATTTTTGGGGGCAGGCCGTCATAGTCCGCATATAATCCTCGATATAGGGGGCCAGGATATCATAACCCGAGGCGTTCGGATGGATAAAGTCGGTGGTGTGGGTAGTGGTCGTGAATTTCAGTTCTGCGGTGATTTCTTCGTGGTTATACATATCAAAATAGGTGATTCCCCACTTATCGCAAATCTTTTTCGCCACTTCATTATAGGCGGTCATATCAGAAATATAACCTTTGGTGCAACTGGGGGCCTTAAAGTTAATCAGATATCCAATGGCGGC
Organism: Eubacteriales bacterium; assembly: GCA_045588515.1. Taxonomy (GTDB): domain Bacteria; phylum Bacillota; class Clostridia; order Oscillospirales; family QAKW01; genus QAKW01. The sequence goes on along the minus strand of JAZNEH010000158.1, from coordinate 3,950 downwards.
CTTATCGCCAAACATCTGGATCGCATTATAGAACAGCGTTTCCAGCCCGCCGGCGAAGGTATCGCAATCGAAGAACATAGGATCAAATTCCTCGCTCATAGTTCCCACTTTTTCTTTATCCCAGGCATCGTTGACACCGCCGTGGAGCACCACGTAATCGTAATCTTCCGTTTTAACCTTTTGTAACTGCATTAGGATAGTCCCTGCTCCGCCCAAGCGCGTGTTTGAAACAGAAGCGCCGCTTTTACCGCCGTTCACGGCGATAAGGCCGGTATTGTTGGCAATCCGCTGGGCCCAACCCCGGATCCCGCCAATAGTATCCCGATTGGCGGAGCAGATGGAGTCGCCCACAAACAGGCCACGTTTATCCTTCAGGGGATCTTCCACAAAGTTATCGGCCACCTGAGTTACCTGCGTATATTCCTTCAACTGGAAGGATAGTTTTTGGTGAGCATAAACTGATCCTTCACGGTGGACGAAACATTCATCCGCACCTCGGTGGCGCCCTTAGGCACTGTATAGGTATAGATCTTCATTCCGTATTCAAAGGAATCCTCTTCCTTTAGAATAGAACCGCTGATCCGTTCCAACGGTTTATTGGCGGAATCATAGGCATAGCCCATTACCACCTGTGCAGAAGACACCGGGCCAAAGGTCAACGTATCCCCTTCATCCACTTTAATGGCTTCAGCAACGGAATAGGCAGAATTTTTTTCATCCTTCCCTTTCACATTGATGCCCACGCTTTTATGAGCCACTTCAAAAAGATTGGTTAAGGTTCCCGCCTCGGGGGCCGCTGGCTTTTCCTCTTCGGGTTCCGGCTCTTCCTTTATCTCTTCTTTTTTCGGTTCTTCATTTTCTTCCTTTTCTTCCGATTCGGATTCTTCCTCGTTGGAAGGCTTCTGCTCCTCTTTCTCAGGTTCTTCTTCCTTTTCTATTTTTTCATCAACGGGCGCTTCAAATTCAAACTCTTCTGCGTTATTCTTACATCCCGCCAAAAAGGAACTTCCCATTACCAAAACCAAAAGCAGGGCGATTAAACGAATCTTCATTTACCGTTCCTCTTTTCGTTTATTTCAAAAAAGAAAGTGCGTTTTCGATATCGGCAATCAGATCATCTGCATTTTCCAGCCCCACAGAAAGGCGAACCAGATCGCCGGGGACACCGGCGTTCAGAAGTTCCTCATCGGTCATCTGCCGATGGGTGGTGGTGGCGGGATGCAGGCAGCACGTGCGGGCATCGGCTACGTGGGTTTCGATGGCGGCGATCTGCAGTTTACTCATAAAGAGGCCAGCCGCTTCTTTTCCACCTTTTACGCCAAAACTGATCACCCCGCAACTGCCCTTGGGCAGATATTTTTCAGCCAGTGCATAATAAGGATCGCTTTCCAAGCCGGGATAGCGCACCCAGCCGATCTTTGCGTGATTTTGCAGATAGTTGGCAATTTTCAAGGCGTTGGCGCAATGCCGCTCCATCCGCACATGGAGGCTTTCCAACCCCATATTCAAGAGGAACGCATTCTGGGGGGCCTGAATGGCGCCCAGATCCCGCATCAATTGGGCAGTAGCCTTCGTGATATAAGCGCCTTCCAAACCGAAACGTTCGGTATAAGTAACCCCATGGTAACTATCGTCCGGCGTGCAAAGGCCGGGGAATTTTTCGGGATATTTAGTCCAATCGAACTTTCCGCTATCCACAATACATCCGCCCACAGCCGCACCGTGGCCGTCCATATACTTCGTGGTGGAATGAACCACGATATCAGCGCCCCATTCGAAGGGCCGGCAGTTAACAGGCGTTGCAAAGGTATTATCAATAATTAAAGGAACGCCGTGGGCATGGGCCGCTTTGGCAAAGCGCTCAATATCCAACACCACCAACGCAGGGTTGGCAATGGTTTCGCCGAACACTGCTTTGGTTTCCGGCCGGAATGCGGCCTCCAATTCTGCATCGGTGCAGTCGGGGGAAACGAAGGTGAATTCAATGCCCATCCGCTTCATCGTTACGGCGAACAGGTTATAGGTTCCGCCATAAATGGCGGAACTGGCGATCACATGGTCGCCGGCCGAAGCGATATTAAATACCGCAAAGAAAGATGCGGCCATCCCGGAACTGGTGAGCATAGCGGCAGTGCCGCCTTCCATCTCGCAGATCTTGGCGGCAACGGAATCGTTCGTTGGATTCTGGAGCCGGGAATAAAAATAGCCGTTGGCCTCCAGATCGAATAATTTGCCCATATCCTCCCCGGTGGCATATTTAAAGGTCGTGCTTTGCACAATGGGGATCTGGCGGGGTTCCCCATTGCCGGGCGTATACCCGCCCTGCACGCATTTCGTTTCAATCTTATAATCGTTCATTGCAATAGCAGCCTCCTAAAGTAACATTAAATCTATTATAACAACCGGGGAAAAAGTTGTCAATAAAATCCCTTCCCGCATAGGATAAAATAAATCCAACGAGAAGGAGCATACATATGACGATTCATCTGACGGGCGGGGATCAGCGTCAGGATTATTTGGCCGCATACCTCGCCGAAAAGGGATTCCCGGTAAGCCGCTCTTTCCACGGCGAAGGAACCCCGATCCAATGGGATGCAGATCTTTTGATCTTGCCGATGCCGGTGAGCAAAGATGGGCGAACCCTTTTTGCGCCCAAAAACGAACGCACCATTCTGTTAAAAGAACTTTTTGAAAAGTTCCGGGGCGGGCGGATTTTTGGCGGGGTATTTCCCTTCTATCCCGATGGCCTGCCCCTGACAGACTACGGCCGGGCCGAATCCATTCTTTGGGCCAACGCCGCCCTGACCGCCGAAGCCGCTTTAGGGATCCTCTTGCAAGCCACGCCCTATTCCTTAAAGGGAGAGCCCATCTTGATTTTGGGCGGCGGGCGGATCGGCAGTCTTTTAGGGGAATTATTATTAAAAATCGGCGCAAACCCTATGATCGCCGCCCGGCGGGAAAGCCAACTAGCCGCTTGCAAAGCCCGGGGGCTGGAGGCCCGGCACTTCAAAGATCTGCCCCTTAAACGGTTCCGGCTGGTTTGCAACACCGCACCGGCCCGCCTTTTGCCGGCCTTTGCCTTCAAGCCGGGCACTAAAATTTTGGAATTGGCCTCTGCGCCCTTCGGCTTCGACCCGGAGGATTGCTTGAAAAATGGATTGGAACCCATCAACGGTAGCGCATTGCCCGGAAAGTGGATGCCGGAAACTGCCGCCCGGCTGATCGGAGATTATATTTTGAAGGAGATGGAAGGCAATGGATAAACGACCCGCCATTGGGCTGGCGCTGACCGGCTCGTTTTGCACTTTAGATACGGTTTTGAAAGCTTTGGAGCCCCTGCGGGCGGAATATGACCTTTGGCCGATTATGTCCACGGCGGTTTACGAATCAGATACCCGGTTCGGCACCGCCGAACACTTTCGGGAACGCCTTGAAACCCTCTGCGGCCGACCCATTATCCACACCATCCCTCAAGCGGAGCCCATTGGCCCGAAAAAACTGCTGGATGCCTTGGTGATTGCGCCCTGCACCGGCAATACTTTGGCAAAACTGGCGCTGGGCATCACCGACACGGCTGTTACTATGGCCGCCAAATCCACTCTGCGGAACGGCAGGCCGATCTTGATCGGCCTTTCCACCAATGACGGGTTGGCGGGGGCCGCCAAGAATATCGGTGCCTTGCAAACCGCCCGCCATTATTACTTTATCCCTTACGGCCAAGACGATGCTTACGGCAAGCCACGCTCCTGTATCGCTGATTTCACCAAGTTGCCCGCCGCCTTGGAGGCCGCCCTCAAGGGCGAACAACTGCAACCGATGATATAAGCGGGGCCAGCCCCGCACCCCGCTTAAGAACCTTTTTGTAAAAAGGTTCTTAAGAATCTCCAAAAACTTTCAATCTTATAGTTTGAAAGTTTTCAAGGGGGATCAAAAGGGGGAGTCTTTTACAA
>JAZNEH010000157.1:0-12253 GCA_045588515.1 Eubacteriales bacterium | reverse complement strand
TATGCTAATGGCTGGTGACGTAGAATCAACCAAACAATCGGCTGAAAACATTCTGATTATTATTGCAGAACGTAATAATAAATGCAAAATTTCAAAGTAAAGGTGGAATTGAAATGAAAAAAATTAGTTGTGAAGTATGCGGGGGTACAAGTATTAAAAAAACAGGAGACGGAGTATTTGTATGTCAGGGTTGCGGAGTCCAATATTCGGCTGAAGAAATAAAGAGACGTTTAACAGAATTGCCAGAGGAATCATATGTAACAGAAACAAATGCTGCCAAATTCAATGTATCATATGGTGTAAATTATGGAGATACAGAAGAACACCATGAAAAACAGGTTGACGCTGCCACATTTGAAGAAGTTCAAGTGCTTTTTAAAAATTTTCTTGAATTTGATAAGATGCGTAAAAAGGATTATACGAAAGAAATAGACGATAGTATTTTTTCAATAGCGGATGAGGCAGGAAATGGTCTTGATATTGAGATATTCAAAGAGCGGGATCTTAGTATTTGTTATGCATCGATTGTTGATAAAAAAGTGTATTTATATGAAGGAGGAGCGGAGCATATTGGTGCATTAGATAAAGATTTATATGTTTTTTGTAATGGTAATCTTTTAACTGACACAGATATGCAGTGGAATTTTTTGGCGGATATGAAATGAGATTCGTATACTGGATCTGCAATTTGATTAAAAAACGAAAGGAATATTTAAAATGTCGAAATTAAAATGTGAAATCTGTGGTGGAACAGAGATAATCAAAACAAATGCTGGGGTTTTCAAGTGTCAGGGGTGTGGTGTTGAGTACGATAGCGCACAAGTGAAAAGCTTATTAACAGAGCATACTGAGTCGGCAAATGATAATCCCATTTATGTTGAAGGTCTTTCTGAAAACGCTATCGTAACTCTTGTTGAATTTATAGAAAAAGGCAATAAAATTCAAGCAATAGGAGCCTATAGAGAGATTACTGGTAAAGACTTAGCTGAAGCCAAAGAAATCATCGAAAACCTTCAAGCACAAATCAAAGAGGGCAAAAAAGCACCGAGTATAAATGACATTGTTGATGATCATGTGGATACAGGAACAATCGCAGCTGTAAAAAAAGAAACATCAGTTGTTAAACCCACTGTAAAAGTTTCCGACTTTAATGAGTTTCTTCAAGCACCTGCTTTATCAATTGTTGAGGCAAAATGCCCGAATTGTGGGTCGAATTTAGAGGTGGACGCGGAAAAAGAAATAACTATTTGTACTGCTTGCAATACGCCCTTTATTACGGAAAAAGCAATTAATGTCAACAATATCAATGTATCAGATGCCACAATTGAGATTAATTATAATCGAGATGAATTTATTATTGAAGATGGAGTTTTATTACAATATATTGGCGATAGAACAACGGTGAAGGTGCCAGATGGTGTTGCTGAAATTGCAGCCGAAGCATTTACATTCACAGATCCTTATGGTAATCTCAGAAAAAAACCGATTGTTAACCTTATCTGTCCAGAATCAGTAAAAGTAATGTACTGTTCTTTTGCTGGGCTTAAAACAATCAGAAACTTTACTGCTCCTGGGTTAATTGTAATCCGCGATGAACAGTTTAAAGAATCCGGTATCGAAAAAATTGACTGTGCATCGGTTGAGGTTGTTGGAGAACGTGCATTTGAAAATTGCATATATATTCATGAATTAAAAATGCCACATTTAAAGGTCGCAAAATTTTATGCGTTTAATATATGGGTAACAAATAATGACCCTCGCACACCTGGTATTGGTATAAATAAACTAGAATTACCTTCGCTTGAGTTTGCTGGAAAGGCCTCGTTTGAAGGTTGGCTTATTGAAAAATTAGAATTACCGAATTTAAAAGTCATTGAAGAAGAAGCATTTTCATATTGTAGAAATTTAGTTGAGGTTAACTGCCCTAATGTTGAAGTTATGTACGACATGGCTTTTAACTTTTGCTCCAAACTAAAAAGAGTGTACATGCCTAAAGCAGTAGTTAAAAACAGTGAGAATAGTATTGCCGCAGGGTTAAGTGGAATGTATTTTATGCATTGTGATAACCTAACAGACGTTACCCTTGCAATACCATATACAGAGCAACTCAAACATAAAGTTGTTGTTAATCAAGATGGCACTTTTACCTTAGGGAGAGAAAAAAGTTCATCCGGCGGTGGTTGTCTGACAGCTGTAATAATTGCTGTTATGATATTCTTGTTTTTCGTTCTGCCGAGGCTGCTTTAATTTGATTACATAGAAAGGAGATATTTTCTGTGAAAAGAATCAAATGTGAAGTTTGTGGAAGTACGGAAATAAGAAAAATTGATGATGCATCTTTTCGATGCATGAGTTGCGGAGTGAAATATGAGTATCAATCAATAATTAAAATGTATAATGCCGACGATACAGGTGACGAAAACGCTTCACCTGTTGTGGAACCGCCTTATCCGGCAGCTTCATTATTTGCAGAGGGAAAAAGCGAAGAGATAGATAAATTTAAAGAAAGTGAGTCTGAATCGGAAGAAAAAAATCTACAAGATACATATGAAAATGCCATATCTTTAATGAGGAAAAATGATGAGGACTCATTAAACTCTGCAATTGCAAAATTTGTGTCCCTTTCCTCATATAAAGATAGTTTGCAAAATCTTGAGAAATGCAAAGAGTTGCTTTCTGAAATAAATGAAAAGCAAGAGCGGCGGAACAAACTTGTAAAAAAATGGTCTATAATTTCCGCATCCGCGTTTGCTGCAATAATATTAGTTATTGTAATTATAACGAATATTATAATGCCGAGTATTAATTTCAGTAAAGCTGTTAAGTTATTAGAGAGTAATGATTTTGCACAGGCAGATACTTATTTTTCAAAGCTGAATAGTTTCTATAACAGCAAAATTGAAAAAGCCTATTATGATCGAGCAATAGAACTTGCAAGCGACACTAATTTGACCTATTTTAAAAAATGTCAAGAGCAAATTTCTTCAAAAAAATACATATTTGATATTGATGAAATACTTCTTGTAAAATGTTTAGAATTCATCGAAAAGAAGGATATTTCAAAAGCGGAAGAATATTATGCTTTGATCTCAACCGATGATTCGGAAAAGGTTCGTGAAAAATACTATGAAGTAGGAATTGACTTTTTCAAAAATAGTAAATATGAAGATGCAATAAAATATCTTGCAAATGCCAAAACATATAAGGATGCCGAGAGCCTACTAAAGGATTGCTATTATAACATTGGTTCGCAACAATATTCAAAAGGCAATTATAATAGTGCACTTTCTAATTTGGAGAAGGTTTCAAATCATAAAGACTCAGCAAAACTGATTGATGATTGCAACTATCAAATCGCACTCAAAAACTTCAATGAGCAAAAATACCAAGATGCCATTTCATATGCTAAAAAGAGTGAGAAAGCTAAAACTTTGCTTGAAACGATTTATGGCAAGTGTTTAACGGTAGGCAAAGAGTATTTAAGCGACTATGCAAATGGCGGTGAGGTCAAACTGTTAACAGAAGCATCTGATATATTGAAACTGTGCGATCAAAGCGATAAAGAGGTCCAAAAATGTTTGTCGATCATTAATGCCGCAGATTCATATGCTGAGATAAAAGAGTATTGGGGTAATGATTATGCAGATAGAATTGTGCTGAATAGGTTTTTAAAGAGATACATCGTAGCCGGAAAGGAATGGCAAACTGATCTGTATTCATCTGGTGGCGTGATAGCGAGCTATGGCACGATGAAGATTGTAGACAATGGTATATATATGACCTTACCGGACGCCGTTGATTCTGCTGATTACTATACATCGTATTCGGATGACGGTGGTAATGCGATTTCCAACTCTTTAGCAGACTATGATATCAAAAATGGCGTTTTTTCTTACGATGGGAAGGCACGCTTTAAAATAACACCCGTTAATGAAGAAACATTAAATTTGTATTCGTTTTATTCTAAGAAAACTTATACTTTTCGCAGTGTTGATAATTAAGATAAGGCAGCGCAGAAATGCGCTGCTTTATTATTTGGAAACTTTTGGTTTGAAATGAATCTTATTTGTGGTAAAATGATTTTATACCATTTAAGAAAGGTTGCTTTTTATGAAAGTAGCAGTCTATTCAAAATCAAAGATGGAAGAACTTTTAGAAAAGGGACCGCTCGAGAATATGGCAGTGATCAGCTTTTATAATGAGCCGGTCAATCTTCTTACCAAGCCTATTGATTACACCGGCAAGGCAGAGCGTTTTATGCAGATCAATCTGCCGGATATTGATGAGGGAGGTTTTGAAGAAGACGGATATACCTTTGATACCTTCTTTGCCGATGCGGATAAAGTGGCGGCATTCATTTATGACGCCTATAAAGATGGGCTGGATTTCATCTGTCAATGCCAATTTGGCTTCAGTCGTAGTGCTGCTTGCGCTGCGGCAATCTTGGAACATTTTGAAGGCAGGGGCAATGAGATTCTATTAAGCGACTGTTATCAGCCTAATAAACTACTTTATGGCAAGTTGCTTTCTGCTCTTGAAAAGCAAGCTGAAAAGGCATAAAAATAGGCTTATTTTAAGCAAATAAGCCCCAAATAAGCCCCAAGTTGCACCAAAAAGCAAAAATAAAGATCCCTAAGGCCTTGGAAATCAAGGCTTTAGGGACCTTTTATTTTGGTGCGGGCGACAGGACTTGAACCTGCACGTCGGGGACACCAGATCCTAAATCTGGCGTGTCTGCCATTCCACCACGCCCGCATAATATTTGATTTTAAAAAAGCCGTGCTTGCTATTTTTGATCGATTAGCAGTGTGATCAACAAGACTTTTGCAACGATCGAAAAATTCATCGCAAGTTGATACTTGCTCGATATTTTTTGGGAGTGTCATGCTTGCGTTCCTATATTATATATGATTATGGCTAAAAAGTCAATGGTGGCGTGGAAAATGTTTTATGCTGAGGGTCAGGAGCCTACAGAGGTGCGGTATTCACTTGGAGTCATCCTGGTATGGCGTTTGAAGGTCTGGCAGAAATACTGGGGGGGGGTATCATAGCAGAGCAAGTTGGCGATCTCGGAAACAGTATAGCGGGGCGTTCGGAGTAGGCGTTTGGCCTCCCGGATTTTCAGTTGGTTATAATACTGCAGGATGCTTTGGCCAGTGGCGGCTTTGAAAACCTTAGAAAGGTGAGTTTTTCCGTAGTGCAATTCCTCGCAAAGTTCGGGGATGGAAAGGGTGCTATAAAGGTGGCGGTTGAGGTATAGAACCATTTCGTTTGGGAGTTCTTTTGTGTCCAAAGGGGCTTCTCGGCGGGTGAGCATACGATAAAGCATAATTAAAAGTTGCTCCAAATATAGACGAATCAGTTGGGATCCACCGGCAGGCGCCTCAGGGTTTTGCAGGAGTCCTCCGCGAACCACCGTATATGTGGCGGTGGCTTCCTGGATGATCTGGGCAATTAATCCCCTTAATTCTTTCGGCAGAAAGAGTTTTTGATCGCGGAAAACTTCCATTGCCGGGGAATCACAGGTGAATGTAATAATAAAGACATTGCTTTCGTCTATACCGTTGCTTTCGGCCATATGGTAAACATTGGGCGCATGAAACAGCAATTCTCCGGCTTTAGGCTCCCAATCGGTATCGGCATTTTTTGCATGGATCGCACCTTGATCCACGTAAACCATTTCTCCAAAATTATGGGATTCCCCATTGCTGCGATAGTCTATTGGGAAGTTCAAATAATAGATTGTGATCAAATCGGAGATCCGAATAAACGGAACAGAATATTGATGCCGATATGCCATAACGCCCTCCATTGTGAACAAAATTATATAACAAATGAACGAATTTATATTTCTTTCCGATGATGGTTATTGTATCATAAAGGTGATGAAAATTCAATAAGAAAGAGGGAATTTCTATGTTGAAAGTCGGAATCTTAGGCTATTGTGTGAACTTTGAAAAAGCTTCCGTAGTTCTGCAAAATGGTGTTATCACCGTTTATCCTTCCGAGGGCGAACCCTTTGATCTGGAGTTCAAAAAGAAGGATCATATGGCGGCCGAAATTGAATATTTTGCATCCACTATTCTGGGCGAGCGCGAAAATACTCGCAACACTTTGGAAAGTTCGATGAAGACTGTTGAAGTGGTGAAGAAAATTGTTGAAAGCGCCGATAACGGCGGTAAATTTATGGAGGTGTAAGCAATGCAAATTGGTGTTATGATCGGCTTGCGGAAGCAAGACACAGATTTAATGGCAAAATTCCGTGAGATCAAGGAGCTGGATCTGCAGCATTGCCAGATCAGCATTTGGGACCCCGCATTTTATACGGATGAATGGGCTGCCAAGATCAATGAGGCAGTAGCAGAAACCGGCATCACCGTCAGCACCCTATGGTGCGGTTATTCCGGCCCTGTGGAATGGAACTTTACCTATGGCCCTATGGTCAACATCTGGGCAAGGAAGTTGCCGCCGGCGAAGGCTTGGCTAACTTCCCCTTAGTATTGAAGAGATTGAAGGATTGCGGTTACACCGGCCCCTTCACCATCGAACGCGAGATCAAGGGCGATAAGCAGATCGAGGATATCATTAAAGCCAGAGATTTGCTGCGGGAAATTGAAAAGACTCTGTAAGGGTCACATAAAAAACCGGATGCAAGATGCATCCGTTTTTTTATGATACACAGTCGACGAATAAAAAAGTGCAGTTGAGAAATCAACTGCACTTTTTAGATATAGATTAGTTACCGTATTCAACAGCCAGTTTGCAGGCTTTTTCAACCAGGTTCGCAACCTTGGTCATTTCGGTTACCATATTTACTTCGGGTTTATGAGCAGTCATTGCAGCCCATACTTGCTTTTCTTCAGCATCGTCTAGCTGATAGAATGCCTGGTTCATCTGAACGCCGAAATAGGTGTTCTGAGTAACAAACTCAAAGTATTCCTTACGAGCAGCATAGTCGAACTTCCGATAGCTGGTGGTTGCCATATAGTCGAAGATGGCTTCAGTGAACCGGGTGGCCCACAGTTCCATAAATTTAACAACGTAAGGAGCGTTGGCCTGATTCTTCATCTTCTTGGGCAACATCAAGGTGTAGCCATAGCTGAAGCAAGCATCGCAGCCATTAGCCAGTGCATAAGCATAGTAAGCGTCGCCGGAGCAGAGGAAGTAAGCATAGAGTTTCTTACCGGAGGAAGTGGTCTTAGGAACGGAGCGCAGGAAGCTGGCGAAAGTATCCCAGTTCCATTTGCCTTCCTGCCAGGTCTTATGAGGATCTACCAGGTTGAATTCTTCAACCATGGACTGATTGTACCACAGAACGTTTACAGCACCGATGGGGCTGATGCAACGATATTTTCCGGCCCATTTGGTCATTTCCAGAATCTGCACGTCAACGCCGGGAGAGTTACCCAGGTTTTGCATATTAACATAGGGATCCAAGGGCTGGGTCAGCTGCAAAGCTACAGGGAAGCTCCCTACGTGGGTGGGGATCGCATCCAGAGCCTTACCGGCGTTCATATAAGTAAGAGCCTGGGAAACGGATTTGTCAAAACGGGATTTGATGTACTTGATCTGAAGACCGTATTCCTTCTTCAGGGCATCCCACCATTCCCATTCACCAACCTGTTTACCTTTTTCATCCTTATACTGGAAGGTATCGTACATAATGGCGGTGATCAGGGTGAAGGATTTACCCTTCAGGTCCTTCAGTTTGATACCGTTTTTAACAAAGCCGGTGGTATCGATATCGAAGGGGGGAGCTACGCCGGTGTTCAAGGGTTTCGCTTCAGCAACCAGAGGGTTAGCATCGGCAGTGTGCTTCTTGGTTTCGTCGTAGTTTTGGATCAACTCGTCTTGAGTGGTAGGCGCTTTAACGTCTTCCTTGTCTTTGTTGTCGTCCTTGTCGTCTTTGTCGTCTTCGTCGTCTTTGGTGTCTATATCGTCGTCACCATCGTCGCCGCTTTCGTCGTCGCCCTGAACATCTTCTACTTCGTCTTCATCCCAAGTGAAACTATCATCGTCTTTTTTACAAGCCGTGGATAAAGTCACGAGCATCAGAATGGCCATCAGCAACGCCAAAATTTTTGCAGTTCCTTGTGCGCTTAAGTCATCTTTTCTTGTTTCACTTTATGGTCGATCACGTGGCGGGAGGCCAGTTCATCATGGATTTCTTCCAATGAGATGCCCGCTTCGATCATCAGCACCATCAGATGATAGGTGAGATCGGCGATCTCATAAACTGTTTCTTTTTGATCGTGGTCTTTGGCGGCGATGATTACCTCGGTGGACTCTTCGCCCACCTTTTTCAGAATTTTATCCAGCCCTTTTTCGAATAAATAAGTGGTATAGGAGCCTTCTTTCTTTTCGGTTTTCCGGCCCTCAATCAGGCGCATCAGCCCTTGCAAAGAAAATTCATGCCGTTCTTCGCTTTCCCAAAGGGGCGTTTCAAAGCAACTCTCTGTTCCCAGATGACAGGCAGGCCCTTCCGGTTCCACCAGGATCACCAGCGCATCCTGATCGCAATCGGCGGTAATGGAAACGATATGCTGATAATTCCCGCTGGTTTCCCCTTTCAGCCAAAGTTCCTGCCGGGAGCGGCTCCAAAAGCAAGTGAGCCCCTTTTCCATGGAAATCTGCAGGCTTTCCCGGTTCATATAGGCCAATGTGAGCACTCGTTTGGTTTTCGCATCCTGCACGATGGCGGGAATCAGACCTTTTTCATCAAATTTCAATTTATCGATTTGGATCATTTTTACACCTCACAAGCGGGCAGAAATGCCCGCTTCCTTCATTTTTTCTTTCAGAACACGGATCTCCACTTCTCCGAAATGGAAGATGGAGGCCGCCAATCCGGCATCTACTTTGGGCAGGCGATGGAACAGGGTGATAAAGTCCTGCATACAGCCGGCGCCGCCACTGGCGATCACCGGCACCGAAACGGCGTTGCAGACCGCCTCCAGCATAGGCAGATCAAATCCCTGCTTAACCCCATCGGTATCAATGGAGTTTACCACCACTTCGCCGGCTCCGTTGCCCACGCAACGTTTGATCCATTCAATGGCTTCCATCCCGGTGTTTTCCCGGCCGCCCTTAGCGAAGACCCGGAAAACGCCGTTGACCCGCTTGATATCAACGGATAGCACCACACACTGGTCGCCATATAATTTGGCGGCTTGGGCAATCAGATCCGGGTTGCGGATGGCGCCGGAATTCACGCTGACCTTATCGGCGCCGCATTTCAACACCCGATCAAAATCGGCCACCGTATTGATCCCGCCGCCCACTGTGAGGGGAATGAACACGCTGGCGGCGGTTTCCTTTAAAATATCCGTAAAAAGTTCCCGGCCCTCGGCAGAGGCGGTGATATCGTAGAACACCAGTTCATCGGCGCCGTTGGCACTATAAAATTTGGCTAATTCCACAGGGGAAGCAACGTCGCCCAATTTTTCAAAATTAACGCCTTTCACCACCCGGCCGTTTTTTACGTCCAGGCAGGGGATGATCCGTTTGGTAATCATCGGGCCACCTCCAATGCTTCTTTCAAATCGATGGCGCCGGTATAATAGGCTTTACCGATGATGGCGCCATAGAGGTTCATAGCCCGCAGGCGGCGCACATCCTCCATAGAAGATACCCCTCCGGAGGCTACGATCTGAACGGTGAATGTTTCGCTCATTTCCTGATAAAGGGGCAGATTGGTGCCCTGCATAGCCCCATCCTTGGAAATATCGGTGCAGATCAGGGTTTTCACACCCAGTTCCTGCATTTTTTGGCAGAAGGCAAAGGCGGGGAGGGCAGATTTCTCGGTCCAGCCCTTCACGGCCACCATCCCGTCTTTAATATCCACGCCCACGGCAATTTTTTCGCCCCATCGGGCTACGGCTTCTTTTAAAAAGGCTTCATTCTGCACAGCGGCAGTGCCTAAAATCACCCGGTCGATGCCGGCGGAAAGATAGCGCTCCGCCACTTCCATTGTGCGGATGCCGCCCCCGATCTCGCAAAACAGGCCGCTTTCTTTTTTGATGCGGCAGACGGTTTCCAGATTGGGGGTTTCCCCGGAGCGGGCCCCTTCCAGATCCACTAAATGAATATGCGTGGCTCCGGCCTCGGCAAAATCAGCGGCCACGGCGCAGGGGTCTTCGTTATAGACGGTCATTTGATTATAATCTCCTTTGAAAAGGCGAACGGCCTTTCCGCCGAAGAGATCAATGGCAGGAAATAGGATCATCGGCTACCCTCCAACTCGCAAAACGCTTTCAAAATCTTCAACCCCACTTCACCGCTTTTTTCCGGGTGGAATTGGCAACCGTAAACATTGCCGGCGGCCACGGCGGCGGTCAGGGGTGCGCCGTAATGGGTGGAGGCGATCAAGGCCTCTTCGCAATCGGCGGCATAATAGGAATGAACAAAATAAACGAAATCCCCCTCTTTTAAATAACGGAACAGGGGATGTTCCTTTTCAAAATGCAGAGCGTTCCATCCAATATGAGGAATTTTCAGATCCCCGGGGATCACCTCGGCAATGGGGCGAACAGAGCCCTTAATCAATCCCAGACCGGGATGTTCGCCGTATTCATAACTCTTTTCAAATAATAATTGCATCCCCAGGCAAATGCCCATTAACGGCTTGCCTTTGGAAACTTCTTCCAAAAGGAGTTCCTGCAGGCCGGAATGACGCAATTTGGCGGCGGCGTCTTCAAAGGCACCCACGCCGGGCAAGAGGATCCGATCGGCCTTGTGGATGGTTGCGGGATCTGCCGTTACCGCCGCTTCGGCGCCGATGGCTTTAAAGGAACTTTGCAGAGAAAAAAGATTGCCCACGCCGTAGTCAATAATGGCGATCATACTAAAACTCCCTTCGTAGAGGGAATATCATCCGCAAAGGCCGGATCGATGGCAACCGCCGTTTTTAAACTGCGGGCAACGGATTTAAAGGCTCCTTCGATGATATGATGGCTGTTTTTGCCTGCCAATTGCCGGATATGCAGAGTACAGGCGGCGTTGCGGATAAATCCCAGCCAGAATTCTTCCACCAGTTCCGTATCGAAACTGCCCACCTTCTGGGTGGGGATTTCCAATTCATAGGCCAAATAGCCCCGACCAGAAAGATCCACTGCCGAAAGGATCAGCGCTTCGTCCATAGGCAGGATCATATTCCCATAGCGGATGATGCCCTTTTTATCGCCCAAGGCTTGGGCAAAGGCACATCCCAACGCAATGCCAATATCTTCTGCAGTGTGATGATCGTCTACCTGCGTATCGCCCTTGCAGGTTAGTTCCAGATCAAATCGGCCGTGTTTGGCAAAAAGAATCAGCATATGATCCAGAAAACCGCAGCCGGAATCGATCTTTGCGGTTCCGACGCCGTCTAAATTCAAGGATAAGGCAATTTGGGTTTCCGCTGTGTTGCGGGTGATGGTTGCAGTTCTCATTTTTGCTCCTCCAGTATTTGGGTAATGGCGGCCAAAAGAGCATCCATTTGCTCTTTGGTGCCAATCGTGATACGGATATAGTTGCCGATCAACGGCTGCTCAAAATGGCGCACCAGAATGCCCCGATTTTTGAGGGTCTGATAGAGTTCCCGGCCGTTCAGGGCGGGATGGGCGGCAAAGAGAAAATTAGCGGAAGAATTTGTGAGAGTAAATCCCAGTTTTTTTAATTCTTCGGCGGTGTATTGCCGAGTTTCGATGATTGCGGCGCAGTTTTTTGCGGTGTAGTCATCCTGTTTTAACGTGGCCAGCCCGGCGGCCATGGTCATCCGATTAATATTATAGGGATTGGTGGAATATTTCACTGTGTTCAGATCCCGGATCAATGCTTTGCATCCAATGCCGAAACCCAACCGGGCCCCCGCCATTGAGCGGGATTTGGAAAAGGTTTGGGTCACCAGCAGGTTATCGTATTTTTTGATCAGCGGAACAGCACTTTCACCGCCAAAATCCACATAGGCTTCGTCGATCACAACGATATGATCCCGGTTATGCTGCAAAATTGCTTCGATCTCTTCCAAGGAAAGGGCAATACCGGTGGGGGCGTTGGGATTGGCGATGAAGATGGTTTTGCCGGCGTTGAAATAATCCCGGATATCGATGGTAAAATTCTCTTTCAGGGGCACCTGTGTATAGGGCACGCCGTTGAATTCGGCAAACACTTTATAAAAGCCATAAGTGATATTGGGGAACATGGCCGGGGTTTCTCCATCGCAATAGGCCATAAATGCAAAGTTCAGAATATCATCGGAGCCGTTGGTTAAGAG
>JAZNEH010000156.1:0-2362 GCA_045588515.1 Eubacteriales bacterium | reverse complement strand
GCATTGCGCTTTTTCTATTGAATAGTTAGGGATTTGCAGAAAGTTCTCTCAGCAGGATCAGAACGTCAACGATGGTGAATTCATTATCGCCATTCATATCTGCTTTCAATTTTTCCTCTTCGGAAAGTTTTACGTTCACATCTTTAGAGAAGTGTTCCAGCATCCGCATAACGTCTTGCAAATCCTTGCCATTTCCGTCCAGATCCCCACGGGTATCTTCCACAAAGGAGATGTTCACATCCAATTCCGCATCGGGAATGGTGGTAACTGCCACGCCGTTTGCCTTCACGCCGGAGATCGTTACCTTAACCGGGCTGATCTGATCGGGCTGAGCCGTATCTTTAACCTTGAAGGTGATTTTCGCCAAAACGTCGTTCACAACGTTAACGGGGGTGTTGCCACTGATTGCAATCGAAAGCACACCGTTGGAATCAACTGCAGTGTTGGTAAGGCTATTGGAAACATACTCCAAAACGGTTGCGTCATATTCAACCTGCAAGGTCAGGTCGGTAAGATCCGGGCTATTGGTGAGATTCAGAACCATCTGAACCTCGCCGCCGATCTTAGCCGCCAATTCAGCCTGCGTGCTGAAATCACGCCGTTTACCAACGTTATTTTCGATCCATTCGTAGCCGCAATCATCACACTTATAGTAGTCGCCGCCGTCCACATCTGCGCCGGGAGCAACAACGGTTTTGCCATCGGCATCCTCGCAATCTTCCTGATAGGGAACCAGACGATCGCATTCGCTGCAAGAAACAGTATGAGTACCGTTGCCATTGCTGCTATAAAATTTAATATGATCCGTCAGCATAAAGGTGGCGTTTTCTGTATAGGTGGCAGCCACCACGGTTTCTGCCTCCGTTTCTTCTCCGGCAGCATTCAGCAATTCACATTCGTAAAGAGCCTTCACTTCATCAGCATCGGCAGCCAGCAAGGTGCCGTTGGCAGCAGTATAATAAGAGAGTTTTTCTTCTTCGCCTTTTACAAAAGCAACTTTCTTAGGAGCGGCAGTTCCTTCGGGCGCAGTTTCAGCAAGATAGATCTTGCCATCGTTGTCCAGCAGAAATTCTTCGCTCTTTGCATTGGCTTCGTAAACAAATTTGCCCTTTGCAAAATCTTCTTTTTCACCCAAAACAGTACCGCTGGCAAATCCCATCATTGTTGTGGTGTCCTTCAGATCTTCCAACGTTGTGTAAGTTGAGGCGGTGGTAGAAGTATAGCGACGTATCATGCTGGGACTGCCGTTTTCTACGTAAACGTTTTCAGCAGTCATCACGTTAGTATCGATATAGCTACCATGAACTCTGTAACAAGCCAGGTAATGGGCGTCATTATCGAACGCCATTACATTTGTGAACTTCACAGTGATGGGGTTCGTTGTGCTGAAATACTCCCGCATCAATACCGCAGTATTTTTAGCTTTTAGGATGGTATTGCCGTGAATCAAAACATTCTTGAAGTTCCAAGTACTTCCGGCACCACTATCGTTCAATTCAACGATCAGCCAGGAATTATTGTTTGCGTTCTTACCAAACGTATTGTTCCGAATCGTAATATTCGTGAAATCCACGGTACTCGCACTGGTGCTGCGGATGGCAAGCATGGCATTGGTATTCTCAGTGCTATCGATCATGTTATTTTCGATCAAAATATTTTCAACCTTAAAGGTGCCTCCGCCAAATCGAGCAACCAATAAAGCAAAACCGGCATTTTCGGCAACAGAAGCATTTGTATGACGAATGATAATGTTTTCCAGTACACCTTTTTCTGCGCCGGAATGCTGCTGATAATCGCTGATCACCAAGCCGCCATTGTTGCCCAAAGATGCAAAGGTAACGCCCTCGTCATAGTCAAAAACAACGTTTTTAACAAAGGGGCCATCATAACTATAGAAAAATCCGGAGTTCGTAACCGCTTCAGGAGAATAGTTCTTGATGGTGTTGCCCTGTCCGTCAAAGCCGGCCTTCAGATCTTTGATTTGGGAGAAAGTGGAGCCCTTCAGATCCAATTCCTTTGTGCAAAGATAGATCGTTTGGTCGGCGGCATATTTAGCGCCTTCTTCGGCACTTTGAACTGCCTCAATGTAAAGCAAATCCTGGGTATCATAGATCCCGATGTTCTTATAAACTTTATCGGCAGGAGCTGCAAAACTGGGAATGGTTACGCCACAGTTCAAAGTTACAGCATCAAATGCAGCAGAAGCAGGAACCTTATCGTTGGCATCTGCCGTAAAGAGAGCGGCAACTGCTTCGATATCCTCGTCCATTTCTGCCTGGTTTTCATATCCGCCTGCAGTGAATGTTTCATTAATATTCTCAAGGGCTGTGCCGATTCCTTTTTCATCCCAATAAGCGGGTTT
>JAZNEH010000155.1:0-3561 GCA_045588515.1 Eubacteriales bacterium | reverse complement strand
CAAAGCGGAGATCTTTTTTCTCTACAACGGTTTTCACGCCGTTTTATATTACCGCCTAGCCCATTGGCTTTATAATCATAAACGCTATTTCTTGGCCCGATGGGTTTCGCAACGGGCTAAATTCCGCACCGGCGTTGAAATCCATCCGGCAGCCCAGATCGGCAAAGGCCTTTGCATCGACCACGGCACCGGCATTGTGATTGGTGAAACGGCGGTGATCGGAGATCATTGCCTGCTTTATCAGGGCGTTACACTGGGCGGCACCGGCAAAGATACCGGCAAGCGCCACCCCACTTTAGGCAACCACGTGATGGTTGGGAGTGGAGCTAAGATTCTGGGGCCTTTTACCATCGGTGATTATTGTAAAATTGCGGCCAATGCGGTGGTTTTAGATCCCATTCCGCCCCATTCCACCGCCGTTGGCGTGCCTGCTCGGGTGATCCGCCAGAACGGCCAGAAAGTGGAACAAATGGACCAAGTGCATATCCCCGATCCTTTGGTGCAGGAACTTTGTATGCTGAACGTGAAGATCAAAGAACTGGAGAAGAAAATAAAGGAGATTGAAGAAAAATGAAACTTTATAATACCCTGACCCGCCAAAAAGAAGAATTTGTGCCCATCACGCCGGGCAAGGTTTTAATGTATGCCTGCGGGCCCACTGTTTATAACTTTTTCCATATCGGCAACGCCCGGCCCTTTATCACCTTTGACGTTTTGCGCCGTTATTTTGAATACCGGGGCTATAAGGTGAAATTCGTGCAGAATTTCCCCGACGTAGACGATAAGATGATTAAAAAAGCCAATGAAGAAGGCGTTACTCTGGCCGATTTAGGCGATCGCTATATCAACGAATACTACACTGATGCCCAAGGATTGGGCGTTGGAAAAGCCACTATTCATCCCAGAGCCACCCATTGCATCGGCGATATTATCAAAATTATTGAAAGCCTGATTGAGAAAGGCTATGCCTATGAATCCGGCGGCGACGTTTTTTATTCTACGAAAAAATTCATTGGTTATGGAAAACTTTCTCATCTTCCTATGGATCAACTGGAAAGCGGCGCCCGCATCGATGTGAACGATTTAAAAGAAGATCCTATGGATTTTGCCGTTTGGAAAGCCGCTAAGCCCGGCGAGCCCGCTTGGGAATCTCCTTGGGGAATGGGCCGGCCCGGCTGGCATATTGAGTGTTCAGCCATGGCTTGCAAATTCTTAGGAAAAACCATCGATATCCATTGCGGCGGCGTGGATCTGATCTTCCCCCACCACGAAAATGAAATTGCCCAAAGTGAAGCCGCCAACGGATGCGAGTTTGCCCACTACTGGCTCCATAACGGACACATTAACGTGGATAATAGAAAAATGAGCAAATCCGCCGGTAATTTCTTCACCGTGCGGGATGCAGCGGAAGCCTACGGCTACGAAACCATCCGACTCTTTATGCTCTCTTCCCATTACAGAAGCCCTATCAACTATAGCAAGGATGTTTTGGAGGCGGCCAAAGCCGGTTTGCAACGGCTTTATACCACCAAGAATAATCTGGAGTATGCCCTAAAAACTGCCGCCGGTGAACTGACTGCGGAAGAAGAAAATCTTTTAAAGGAACTGCCCGCCTTTAAGGAACGGTTCCTGGAAAAAATGGACGATGATCTGAACACTGCAGATGCACTGAGCGTGATCTATGATCTGGCTCGTTGGATCAACACCCAACTGGCTGAAAACCACTCTCCTGCTTTCCTGAACGGGATGAAGGAATTATTTGCAGAGTTAACTGGAGTGCTGAATATCCTGACCGGGGAACAGCAAGCTGAAATTCCGGCAGAGATTCAAGAATTGGTGGATGCCCGCACCGCCGCTCGGGCGGCAAAAGATTTCGCCAAGGCTGATGCCATCCGCAATCAACTGGCGGAAATGGGCGTTGTTTTAGAAGATAGCAAAGACGGCGTTAAAATTTTGATGAAACAGTAAAAAGAGGGGGAACCTTTTGAAAAGGTTCCCCCTCTTAAAATCCCCTTCGAAAAGGTTCAATAAAGGGTCCATCCGTCGTAGGCCATCATAGTTGGGACAGGAAATTGCAGTTCTTCGATTTTTTGCACCAGAGCATCGTAGGAGTTGCCGTTATTATGGTTCACGTGGGAAATAATAAAGCGGCTGGATTGATCTAAAGTATTTTGAGCCACCAGTTGGTCTGCCAAAGTGCGCAGTTCTTCAAAGGATTGATGCTGATTATCGATCTTATACAGGCTGTTCCCCAGTCCATAGGCGGATTCGGCTACAAAATCATCGATATGATATTGCGCCAACATATCCAGCGTTTCGGGGAAATAGGTGCCGCTATCCAAGCCGTAAAACAAGGTTTTACCGTTGGGCAGAAAGAGCAGGTACAATGCAGTATTTTCGCCCACGTTCCCCTTATGGTTGCCCTGCAAAGGGATCACTTCGATATCCCCAATGGAATATCGCTTGCCAAATTCCAATTGGTGGAATACCACCAAGCCCTGTTTCTCCCATTCCCGCAATTGTCCTTTCAAAATCCAAGCATTATTGCGCCAATGTTCCACAATCTCGAAGGCCTGCTCAGTAAAATAATAATGGAGCGGCTCTCGCCAAAGTTTGCTCCACATAGCCTCCATCAGCATATGGGGATTCAAGTGGTCGTCGTGTGTATGAGTTACCAGCACGTGGTTCACTTTGGAAATTTCGCCGAAGATCATCGATTGGCATACCGCATCAGCGCCCAGATCGATCATCAGTTCATCGCTAACCCGAAAACAGGAACGGCGGCGGATATACCGCCCACCCTTGACACGGGCTTCTTCACAAACCGAACAGCGGCAAAAGGGCGCGGGCACGCCTTCCGCTGCGCCGGTGCCCCAGAATTGGCCGAACAACATTGAACTCCCACCTTTTTTACAGAATTCATCAAAAACTTTTTATTAGTATAACATATTTTTTGCAACTTGGCAATTTACAACAGGTTTTTTTTACATTATAATATTAAAACAAAGGAGATGACCTGAATGTTTCGTATATTAGAAAAAGAGGCGCTGAACCCCACTGTAAGCAAAATGGTAATTGAAGCGCCCCTGATCGCCCGCAAAGCAAAGGCCGGTCAGTTTATTATTTTAAGAGTAGATGAAAACGGCGAACGGATCCCCTTAACCATTGCCGGTTATGACCGGGAAGCCGGAACTATAACCATCATCTATCAGATCGTGGGCGCAACCACTATGCGGTTGGACACGCTGAAAAAGGGTGATGCTCTGCAAGATTTTGTGGGTCCTTTGGGGAAACCTACCGATATTGAAGGATTGAAGCGAGTGGCCGTTGTGGGCGGTGGCGTGGGTTGCGCCATTGCATTGCCTGTTGCCCAAGCGCTGAAAGAGGCCGGCGCTCTGGTGGACACCATTGCCGGTTTCCGCAACAAGGATCTCGTTATTCTGGAAAAGGAGTTCCATGCCGCTTCCGAACGTTTGATTATGATGACTGACGACGGTTCCTATGGCCGGGAAGGCCGGGTGACCGATGCACTAAAAGAATTACTGGAATCTAACCAATATG